>CAZSOD010000104.1:0-12604 GCA_964608255.1 uncultured Ardenticatenaceae bacterium | reverse complement strand
ACAACGGCTCGGGCCAGATCCACGGGATCCACGCCGAGGGCAACGTCGCGGCGGCCGAGGCCCAACTGGCCCGCGCCCGCGCCGCGGCCGACCTGCTTGTCGAACAGCCCGGCCCGGAGGAGCAAGCCATTTTGCAGGCCCAGGTTGACAGCGCGCACACGAACCTGGAACTGGCCCAATTGCGGCTGCGCCAGGCCCAGTTGATCGCGCCCATCAGCGGCCAGGTCGCCAGCGTCCTCATTCGCGAGGGGGAGCAGGCTTCGCCCGGCGCGCCGGCCATGACCGTGCTGAATGAGGACGCCTACCACATTACGGTTCAGGTAGACGAGATCGACATCGACCGCGTCGAGGTCGGCCAGCCGGTCGAGGTGACCCTCGACGCGCTGCCCGACCAGCCCGTGCAGGGCACGGTTAGCGAAATAGCGCCGACCAGCACCAGCACCTCCGGTGTCGTCACCTACCTGGTGACGATCAACCTCGATGACGCCGCCGCGGCCGACCTGCGGCCGGGCATGAGCGCCAGCGCCAGCATCACCGTCGAGGAGATCGACGGCGTGCTGGTCGTGCCCAATTGGGCCATTCGCCTCAACCGGGAGACGGGCGAGGCGTTTGTGCTGATCCAGCGGGCCGGCGGAGCCATTGAGGAGGTGCCGGTGGAGACGGGCCTGCGCAACGAGCAGTTCAGCGAAGTCCTCAGCGGCCTGAGCGAGGGCGACGTCGTCGTGCTGACCAACGAGCGCCAGGGTCTGAGCGGCTTCTTCGGCGGGAATTAAGAGGCTTATGCCAAGGCGCAAAGAAGCAAAGGACGCAAAGAAGTACAAGGCCCTGGCGCTCTTTGCTTCCCCTGCGCCTTGGCGTGAGCTCTTCTGGTGAGGTGAGATGAGCAGCAACGGAAAAGAGCCGGTCATCGTCATCCGCGACATGACCAAGGTCTATCGCATGGGCGAGTACGAAGTGCGGGCGTTGAACGGCGTGTCGGTGGAGATCGAGGCTGGGGACTTCGTCGCCATTATGGGCCCGTCCGGCTCCGGCAAGTCGACGATGATGAACATGCTCGGCGCGCTCGACCAGCCGACCGGCGGCCAATATCTGCTGGATGGCATCGACGTCAGCGCGTTGAGCGACAATGAACTGGCCGACATCCGCAATCGCAAGATCGGCTTCGTCTTCCAGAACTTCAACTTGCTGCCGCGCGTGCCGGCCATCCAGCAGGTGGAGTTACCGCTCATCTACGCCGCCAAGGGCCAGCGGCGCGAGCGGGCCAGGCGCGCGCTGGAGATGGTTGGCCTGGGCGAGCGGCTTGATCACCGGCCGAGCGAGCTTTCGGGCGGCCAGCAGCAGCGCGTTGCCATCGCCCGCGCTCTGGTCAATGAGCCGGCCATTATCCTGGCCGATGAGCCGACGGGCAACCTGGACAGCAAATCGGGCACCGAGGTGATGGCTATTTTCCAGCGGCTGAACCGGGAGCAGGGCATCACCGTCCTGTTCGTCACCCACGACCCGTGGATCGCCCGCCATACGCGGCGCATTATCACCCTGGCCGATGGCGTCGTCGTGCGCGACGAGATAGTGCCCGACCCGCTGGAGGCCGGCAAGAGCAAACGGCCGTCCGACGAGGCGCTCGTCCATGCCTAAAAACCATCCGCAGATTCCACAGATTTCACAGATTCAAGACACACAATTTGTGTAATCTGCGTAATCTGTGGATTCTTCGGAGATCACAGGAGTCGCGTGAACCTGATCGAGAACACCCGCCTCGCCTTTGGCAGCCTGCTGGCCAACAAACTGCGCGCTATCCTGACGATGCTGGGCATCATCATCGGCGTGGCCGCCGTCATCACCCTCGTGTCCGTGGGCGAAGGCGTGCAGGACGTGGTCATCTCCGAGTTTCAGGGCCTGGGCAACAACCTGCTGTTCGTTGTTCCCGGCTCGCCCGACGCCAACGAATTCACCGGCGGCGTCGTGCGCACCAACCTGACCAACGATGACTATCGCGCGCTGGCGGATCCGCTGGCGGTGCCCGACCTGACGCGCGTCGCGCCCAGCTACGGCCGCCCGGCCATCATCACCCGCGGCGGCGAGGAGGTGCGCACCACCGTCACCGGCACCACCCCCGACTACACCGGCGTGCGTGAATTCTACCCGGTGTTGGGCGACTTTTTCAGCGAGCAGGACGTGAGCAGCGCGACCCGCGTCGCCGTGCTGGGCCAGAGCGTCTATGAGCAACTCTTCCCCGACGGCGAACTGCCCATCGGCGAGACGATCCGCATCAACAACGTTAACTTCAAGGTCATCGGCCTGATGGAGGAGAAGGGCGGCTCCGGTTTCAACGACCAGGACGACGTGGTTCTGGTGCCGCTCAACACCGCCCAGCGCCGCCTTTTCCCCGCCCGCCGGCCCGATGGCGAGTACCGCGTCGACCAGATTCTGGCTCAGGTGGTTAGTGAAGACCGCCAGGACGCGGCCATTGCCGAGATGACGCTGGCCCTGCGCCAGTCGCGGGGCATCGCTTTCCGCGACGAGGACGACTTCACCATTTTGAGCCAGTCGGAGATCGTCGGCGCGCTGGGCCAGATCACGGGCGTGTTGACCACGTTTCTGGGCGTCATCGCCGGCATCTCGCTGCTCGTTGGCGGTATCGGTATCATGAACATCATGCTCGTTTCGGTGACGGAGCGAACGCGAGAGATCGGCTTGCGCAAGGCGGTGGGGGCCAAGCGCCGCGACATCCTGTCGCAGTTCCTGACCGAGGCGGTCATCCTGTCGAGCCTCGGCGGGCTAATCGGTCTGCTGCTAGGCGCGGCGGGGGCCTACGCGGTCAGCAGCCTGTCGGACACGCTGGACGCGCGCGTGGCCTGGAACTCCGTGGCGCTGGCGATCATTTTTTCCGCGGCCGTCGGTCTCTTTTTTGGCATCTACCCCGCCACCCGCGCCGCCGGCCTCAACCCGATTGACGCTTTGCGCTATGAGTAAGAAGAAGAGAAACCACAGATTACACAGATGACACAGATTAGCAGAACGCAATCTGTGAAATCTGTGTAATCTGTGATTTCTTCTGAAAGGAACCATGCTGACTGAGAACGTTCGCATTGCCCTCCGCGGCCTGTCGGCCAACAAGCTCCGCGCCGCGCTGACCATGCTTGGCATCATGATCGGCGTGGCCGCGGTCATCACCTTGCTGTCTATCGGCGATGGCGTCACGCGCTTCGTGGCCGATCAGTTCTCCGGCCTGGGCACGAACCTCGTCTTCATTATCCCCGAACAGGATCAGCCCGGCCCACCCGGCAGCGACCCGCTCGTCGAATCGTCCCTGACGCTACGCGACGCGCAGTTGTTGGGCGACCCGACGCTCGTCCCCGGCGCGGCGGCGGTGGCGCCGGTCGTCTTCCAGTCGGTCGACCTGCAATACGGCGGCAACCTCCACAACGTCCTCGCTCGCGCCTCCACGCCCGAATACGCCGCTATCAACACGCTGGAGATCGCGCGCGGCCGGGGCATCGATCAGGCCGACTACGACGGCCGCTCGCGCGTCATCATCCTCGGTCCGGATACGGTCAAGGCCTTGTTCCCCGACGACATCGACCCGCTCGACCAGGACGTGCGCGTCAACGGGATCAACTTCCGGGTCATCGGCCTGCTGACGAGCAAGGGCGCCCGCGGCATCGGCGGCAGTCAGGATGATATCGCCCTGCTGCCCCTGTCCACGGCCCAGGAGCGGTTGTTCGATAATCGCAGCGCGAGGACGGGCGAATTCCTGACCGACGCGATCCTGATTGAGGCGGCCGACGACGACGCGATCGACGGCGTGATCATTGACGCCAGCAGCGTGCTGCGCCAGAGCCACAATATCGAGTTTCGCGACGACGATGACTTCCAGATCTTGACCCAGGGGGACTTCATCCAGGCTTTCGGCGCGGTGACCGGCGTGCTGACGCTCTTCCTGGGGGCCATCGCCAGCATCTCGTTGCTGGTCGGGGGCATCGGCATTATGAATATCATGCTCGTCTCGGTCACGGAGCGAACGCGGGAGATCGGCCTGCGCAAGGCGGTTGGCGCGCGCTACCGCGATATTCTGGGCCAGTTTCTAACCGAGGCGGTGGTGCTGGCCATGCTGGGCGGGCTGCTGGGTATCCTGATCGGTGTCGCCGGCGCAACCATCATCAACATCGTCGTGCCGCAACTGGACACCTCGGTCACGTTTAACTCCATTGCCCTGGCCGTCGGGTTTTCAGTTGCCGTCGGGCTATTCTTCGGCATTTATCCGGCCTCTCGCGCCGCCGGTCTCAACCCCATCGAGGCGCTGCGCTTTGAATGATGCGACGTGCAGGGGCGAGGTTTTGAGCTACCCCTACACCCGGGTTCTTTTATGAACCGACCCAAACGCAACTGGCGCAAGTTCCTCTCGCGGCTGGTCGTGGCCATGGCCGTGGCCTTTTTCATTGCCGTCATGCCCTTGCCGGGATGGACGCCCGCCGTCTTCCTCTACTGGCAGGTCCCGGCGACCATCTTCATCTTTGTCGTCTATATGGGCAAAGTGCTGATCGACACCATCCTCTTTCCCGGCCGCTAGGGAAAACCCGCAGCTCCAGGGGCTTGAAACCCGCCTCCGCCTAGACCTCCGGCCAGGTGCCTGTGTAGGCAATCGCTCCGCCGAAAGGCCTAACCGGTCGACCGCAAGAGAACCCTTCGTTCGACGCACGCCGCGTGGCCGTTCGGCCGTTGTGGCGCGCCGGAGCCATCTATTAGAATGACAACCAATAACCCTTTCCGAACCTTTCGCCCTCGCGCCAGACAAGGTGGGGGAAACAAGGCAATCGGTTGTGAGTGTAACGAAGAGGAGCAAGAGCATATGAAGAAAGTAGCTTTGCTAGTGATGGTCGCGCTACTCATGGTAGCGATGGTTCTTTCGGCGTGCGGTGGCGCCGGTGGCGGTAACACCAACGACACCGGCACCGGCCTAAACAACGGCGACACGACGCTCAATGGCAACGACAACACAGATGCCGGCGATGGCGCGATTGACGGTAGTACGAACAGTAACACGACCGACAGCGGAATTAGTGACTAGGGCTGTCGGCGCTGAATGGTGCGCCCGACTGCCACAGGCGCATCATCCACTCAGTTTCTGTAACGATCAACCGGGCCGGACTTCTTCCGGCCCGGTTTGCATTGCTATCTGACTGCGATCAAGGAGACAAACACGAGATGAAGAAGACCGTTTTCCTTCTATTGATCCTGCTCCTGACCGTCGCCGCGCTGGCGGCGTGCGGGGCGGACGAGAACACCGCCCTCTCCACGGGCGCGCAGGGGGGCCAGGTGCCGGCCCCCGACACGATTGAGAACGACGAACCGGCCGGCAACGATAACGTTGCCGACAACGTGGCTCCGGGTGACGCCGAGACAATCGGCGACACGACCGGCGGCACGGGCCAGGGCAACGCCACAACCGGCGGCGACGCCGTGACCAGCGCCGGTGAGGGCAATGACAATGGCGCGTCCGGCGAGGCCGCGCCGCCCGCGTTCCTGAACGAGTGGCAGTCGGCCGGTTCGACGGTCGAGGTGGGCGGGACCGTGCCCGTGGCGCTCTTCGACGGGGCGCAAGGGCAAACCTACATTGTCGATGGTGAGGAGTTGCAGGTCTACCGGTTCGAAAATGCAGCCGCGGCCGAGGAAGCCATCGGCACCGTGTCGAGCGACGGCGGCATGATCGGCAACGTCAGCATGCGTTGGGCCGGCCCGCCGCACTTCTACCGTCAGGGCGACCTGATCGTGTTTTACGTCGGCGACAACGCGACGACGATCAACATGCTCACCAGCGCTCTGGGCCAGCCCGCCGCCGGCGGCAGCGCGACGGAGTAACGAGAAGGAAAACCACAGATTACGCCGATTCCACAGATTACGAGTTTTTCAATCTGTGTAATCTGCGTAATCTGTGGTTACTTCTTATTCGTACTTCAGCGCGGTCATGGGGGCGAGCGTGGCGGCGCTGAGGGCGGGGTAGAGGCCGGAGAGGAGGCCGATGATCGTCGCGAAGAGCAGCGTCGTCGCCGGCAGCCACAGCGGGGTGACGACGGCCGAGGTCGGCGGCGGCGCGCCCGTCTGCGCGGCCTGGCCGGCCATATAGCCGATGACAATGACGTTCAGGATTTGCCCCAGGCCCCAGCTGATTAGCACCCCGCCCAGCCCGCCGATGAAGCCGATGCCCGCCGCCTCGCCCAGGAAGATGGCCAGGACGTGGCGGTTGTTGGCCCCCACGGCCTTCATCAGGCCGATCTCGCGCGTTCGCTCCAGGATGGCCATAGTCATCGTATTGGCGATGCCGATAGCCGCCACGAGCAGGGCAATGGCTCCCATGGCGCCAAATGCCAGTTGCAGCACGAGGTAGAAGCCGCTGATGCCCTGGACGAACGACTGCGGCGTGTAGGCCTGAAAGCCCATCGCTGTGATCTGATCGGCCACGTCCAGTACCTCGTCCACGCTGCTGACCTTGACGATGACCGTGTTGTAGCCGTTCTTATCCCGGTCAACGCGCTGGCCCATCGACCAGGCGTTGTAGCTCTCCACGTCGCTCAGCGACATGTAGATCGACCAGTCCGGCTCGTCCTTCATCTCCGCCAGCACGCCCGCCACCCGGGCGCGAACCTTCTTGCGCACCTCTGTGCCGTCCTCCGTCCATTTGATCAACTCGATATTGAGCGTCTGGTCATAGAGTTCGGGCGGAGGCGGTGGCTCCTGGCCGGGACGAACCCGCGGGTCGTAGAAGTTCATGGGCACGGAGGAGCCGACGATGACCGTGCCGCGCGCCAGGGCGGTCGTGCCCTGCTGGGCGGTGACGCCCAGCGGCGAGAGGTCTTCGGTGGCGACCCCAATGATGCTGCCGCCGCCTTCCAGCCGCCCGACCTTCATCGTCGCCCCGCCCTGGAAGTAATCCTGGGGGATAACGGCCGTGACGCCCGGCAGGGCGGCGATGGCTTGCAGGGCCGCCTCGTTCAGCGGCGCGGTCTGCTCTGGCATGCCCGGGCCGCCGGGGCCGACGTCGATCGGCGCGGCCGGCTCGGAGAAGCCGGGGTAGACGGATATGCGCGTCAGGTCGCCAATGCCGCCCAGCTGCGACTCAGCGTTGCGCTGGAGGCCGACGCCCAGTGACACCAGCAGAACGACGGCCGCCGTGCCAATGATGACGCCGATCGCCGTCAGCGCCACTCGCCCCTTCCGCCGCGCCAGGTTGCTCCAGATGAGTGACAACAGATCAAACAAGCCCATAGCGTTGTCCCAGAGATAGGAACCACAGATTACGCAGATTTCACAGATTTCGGAACGTAATCTGTGAAATCTGCGTAATCTGTGGTTTCCCTTTCTTACGGCCCGACCGGCGCGTCCAGTGGCGCATCAATGGGCACGGCATCGGAAGGCTGATCGGTGGCGCGCTGGCTGCCCAGGCCAAACAGGCCGAGGATGAAGCGCCAGATGCGCTGGCCGAGACTTTCCTCGCCGCCACCGCCGTCCGGTGGTATCTCGCCGTCGATGGGCAGCCCATCCGGCCCCAGGCCGGGATCGACCGGCTCCATCGGGGCCGGCTCCAGTACCTCGATGCTGATCGTGTCGGTGATAACCGCCGGCTGGTTGAAGTCGTTGGTGTAGCTGACGCTGAGCAGCAGGTCGAGCGGGCCGGGCTCAAAGGGCGTGATCATCGCGTCTAACGGAAAGAAACCGCCCGGCTCCAGCGCCCCGACGAAGATAGCGTTGTTGGAAAGGTCGGCGTTCTCGGCGCTGACGCTGAAGTTGCCAAAGACGACCGCATTGCGGCCGGTGTTGACCAATTGCAGTGGCAGTCCGCCCGGTTCGCCGGCAAAGAGCGTCGGTGGTGATGTATAGAAGTTCATCTCCACCTGCGGCTGCTGATAGACGAGCAGGGTGATCACCTGATCATCGGTGTAGCTGACGCCGGTGTTGTCGGTATAGACAAAGGAGACCTTGATCGGGTACGCGCCCGGCTTGGTCGTCGTGTTGACAATGAGTTGCTGCGACGCCTCGCGCCCTTCGCCCGCGGCCAGATCGCCTAACCGGCTGACGTTCGACGTGCCGATGGGTGCGAACTCGCTGAAGGAGCCGCCCGCGCCGGAAACGCCACCCGGTTCCGGCGTGCCGTCAGCGCTGCCCGATTCAGCGCTGCCGCCGCCAACGATGAGCGTCACGTTGCGCGCGTTGGCGTCGCCCTGGTTGCTGACGCTGAGGTCCAACGTGAACGGGCTGCCCGGCTGGAGCTGGGTCGGGTCGGTGGCGTAGGTGGTGACGAGTAGTTGGGGCCGCTGGCGCGGGCCGGCGGTGGGCGTGGCCGATGGCGTCGGGGTGGCCGTGGCCGCCGGGCCTCCGCCGCCCGAGGGCGCGACCGGGAAGGTCAGTTCGAAGGACGACTCATAGCTCTGGCCGGTGATGTCGGTATAGGTGGCGGTGACCTTGAGCACGGCCGTCGCGTTGCCGCGGATGCCGGCTGTGGCAAACAGCGGCTGCCAGAAGCGGTTGGTCTCCCCTGGCCCCAGTGTGCCCAGCGCGCGCACGCCGCCCGTCTCGCGCGGCAGGAAATCGCCGCTGACGAACGTGACCAGGATGTTGCTGGCCGGAGTCTGGCCAGCATTGACGAAAGTCATCTCAAAAGCAAGGTCGGTGGCCGGGGTAATAAGCGGTGAACTCGCCCCGTAGGACTGGACGACGAGCTGCGGCCGGACGAAGGCTGTCGGCGCGGGCGTGGCGCTTGGCTCCGGCGTGGCCGTTGGCCCGGCGGGGGTGACGATGGTCAGCCCGCCCGACAGAACGGCCGTCGCGGCGTTGGGCTTGACCACCTGCACGTCATATTTGCCCGGGGCCAGGCCGGCGAGGACCGTCGCGCGCAGCACGCTGCGACTGACGAAAATCGTCTCCAGACCCCCAAGATTGGAAAGGACGACGACTGAGCCGTCGACGAAGCCAGTGCCGGTGACGACGATCTCCGTGTCGGCCGTATTGACGACCGTGCCCGGCTGGACGCCGGTGATGCTCAGGTTGCCATCGTCGGGCGGCGTGGTGGCGGTTGGCTGCGGGGTGTCGGTGGCCTGCTGTTGGGCCAGGGCCGGCCGGTTGCCAGCGCTCAAGCCGGCCAAGGCGGCCAGCAGGGCGACGAGCGCCGCGGCCAGTCCAATACGTCGCAGAATGGGCAAGGAATCGCTCATAGGTTTATCTCGCGGGCGCGGCAGCCGGGCGAACGATCTCGCTGCCGGGCAGTCCGGTCACGGCATTGTATTGCTCGGCGCTGACCGTGCAGCCGTCGAGCAGGAAGACCTGGTGCGTGGCGTAGGCGGCCATGCGCGGGTCGTGGGTGACGACGACGACGGTGCGGCCGTCGGCGTGCAACTCGGCCAGCAGTTCCATGATGCTTTGTCCGCTGGCCGTGTCCAGATTGCCGGTCGGCTCGTCGGCCAGCACGAGCCGGGGCTCATTGACCAGCGATCGGGCGATGGCGACGCGCTGCTGCTGGCCGCCGGAAAGCTCGCTGGGCCGGTGCTGTCGCCGGTCGCCCAGCCCGACGCGCTCCAGCAGCGCCTCGGCGCGTCGCTTGCGCTCGCGGCGCGACACGCCGGCGAAGCGCATGGGGAAAGCCACGTTTTCCCACGCGCTCAAGCTGGGGATCAGGTTGAACGATTGAAAGATGAAGCCGACGACGCGGCGGCGGTAGCCGGCCAGGGCGTTTTCGTCCATCTCTTCCAGCGCCTGCCCGGCGACGGTGATGCGGCCACCGGTGGGCCGGTCGAGCCCGCCCAGCAAATAGAGCAGTGTGCTTTTCCCGGAGCCGGAGGGGCCCATGACGGTGTGGAATGTCCCGGCCGGGATAGTCAGGTCAACGCCGGCCAGGGCGTGGACAACCGTGCTGCCCATGACGAATGACTTGCGCAGGCCGGTGATGGCGACAAACGCCGGGCTGGCGTTGTTGACGAGAGCGGTCATAAGGCTCAGAAGCCGTCGTCAGCTAGAGAAATGGCTGGATTACCGTCAGGTCGCTAAAGCGGGCCAGGATGGCGTCGGGCAGGGCTCGCAAGGCCATCACCGCGGCAAACACCAGCACTATAGCGAGCCAGCACTTCGCGCCGGTCAACTGGCTGCTCAAGCGCACGCCCAAATAGACCAAGAGGACGTGCCAGAGGAAGTAGATATCGATCTGCCCCAACACCGCGGCGAAGAAGACGCGCAGCGCCCCGTCGCCCGCCGGGGCGAAGCCCGCCAGCCCGCTCCCGGCGACGAGCCGGTCGGTGGCGAGCATGGCGACGATCTGCACCACGGCGCGCAAGACGAAGGGCAGGCTGGCCCAGGCGACGACGTTGATGACCTGCTGGCTGGTGCCGCGGCCGCCGAGCAACGTCAACGTGAGGTGCAGCAACCAGCTCACCGCCAGCCAGACAAAGAGCGCGCCGAGCGCCGCGCCAAGCGCGGGCAAGATGTAGTTGAAGGTGGTGTTGTTGGTGGCCGTGGCTGCCTGCTGGAACTGCGCCTGCTGCTCTGGAGTGTAATACTGAAAGTTAGGCGGCAGGACGACCTCACCCGCGGCCCGCGCCGCGGCGTTGATCGATCCGGCGACGAGGGCGTGGATGACCGTCGCCACCAAGAGCAGGGCAACGGGCGCGCGCCAGTTGGGCCGGTTTTGCTCCACAACACGGGCCAGCGCGTTGCGCGGCCGGATAAGGGTCGGCAGCAGCAAATCAAAACGCCACATCCGGTCGCGTGGCGGTTGGGTGATTACCAGATCGTCTTCAGCGGTCATAGCGCCTAAGTTCCGGCCCGGATGAATGTGTTTGGGCTGGCGGGCAACTATAGCTCAATTGGCGCGCTTTGCCATCGGCCGCTCAAGCGGCGCTTAGTTAGGGCCTGCGCTCGTAGCCGCGCCCCTCATCGGTTCGTAGTTTCGCGCTTCAGCGCGTTCTTCAGAGCGCCGTAAAGGACGCAATTACAAACCACCCGATTAGGGCGCGGGAATGACAAACTCGCCTAGATAGCCCGTCGTCTCGCCAGAGACCAACGGCGCGCGCACTACGTCGGGCCAGGTGTAGAGGGCGACGGCCGTCCGGTAGCGGCCGGGCGGCAGATTGGCCGGCAGCGGCAAAGGGTGAAAGGTCACGAAGCGGTCGCCAACGCGCCACTGGGCGCTGTCGAAGCCGGGCCCATCGTGCTGGGCGGCGACGGCTCCCGTCTCGTCCAGCACGTAGACGCCGAAGTGGTAGACGGCCGGCGGCTCGCCCACCACTTCCCACGTCAGCACCTGGGTCATGTCTTGGCCGGGAATGGGCTCGCCGCCGAAGGCGCCCACCAGCGCCAGCCCGGCATCCCAGCGCGGCGCGGCGGCAATTTCGGCGGGCAGCGGCGCGCTCCAGTCGTAGAACTGCCACGTCCCGTCCTTTACGGTCACCGCCGCGCCGGGGATGGGATCAGCCTGAGCAGCCAGCGCGTAGGACGCGGGCGTGCCAGGCCGGCTATCGAGGGTGACGGCGCAGGGCGACGGCTGGGGCAGCGCCAGATCCGCGTCGGCCAGCAGCACCCGGGCCGGGGCGGTGAACTCAACCAGCAAAGCCAGGTCGGATGTTTCCACCTGCGCGCCGCGGCCGAGGCCGGCCAAGGCGCAGTCCGGCCGCGCGGCCAGCAACCGGTTGGCGTCGGCGATGAGCGCCCGCGCGTGGCGCACTTGCAGCGGCGGCCCGTCACCGGCCGCTCGCGCGTCCTGGTAGCGCAGCGAGAAAAAGACCTGGTAGGTGAAGAGGGCCACGAACGGCAAGGGCAGCAGCCACACCGCGGCCCGCCACGCCCGCTGGCGACCGGGCGCTCTCGCCGCCCGTCGTTCGGTCATGCGCTGGAGCGCGTCGAGGGCAATGCCCAGGATCATGAACTGCGTCGGCCACTGGCCGACAAGGTAGTAGTTTTGCAGGTAGACGCCGGAGCGCAGGTAGAAGAGGAGGGGGAGGGAGAGCCAGAGGAGGATGACGAGGAGCGGGCCGCTGGCGGCGGTCGGCGGTCGGCGGTCGTCTCCCGCCACGCGCCACGCGCCACCCGCCACCCGCCACACCACCACCGCCAGCGCCCCCAGGAAGAGCGCCGCCGCCAGCGCGTCGGCCGCTTCGACGGCGGGAACCGCGCGGTAGAGGCCCTGGGCGCGGAGCAGGTCAAGGCTGAGCAGGACGGCGGCGCTGCTCCACGTGGCTGCTTGCCCGGCCACGGCGCGCATGGCCGCCAGGTCGGCCCAGCCGGTGCCGAACTGATAGAGCAAGTAGGGCAGGTAGAGCAGGGCGAAGACGGCCGCTCCGGCGGCGACGTGGCCCCAGCGGGCGCGACGGCGATAGAGCAGCAGCGTCAGGGCGATGGTCAGCAGCTGGACGGCCGATCCGGGATGAACCTGGGTCATGGCCGCCGCGCTGGCGAAACTGCCAATCAGGTAGGCGGCGCGCGGCCGGTCAAACAGGTAGAGCAGCAGCAGGCCGAGGGCCAGCGCGGCGAAGGGCGGCACCATCGTTTGGTTCCAGATAAGCTGGCTCCAGAACACGGCCCACGGCGCGACGGCGAAGGCGAGCATGGCCCACAGCCCGGCGCG
>CAZSOD010000103.1:6327-12606 GCA_964608255.1 uncultured Ardenticatenaceae bacterium | reverse complement strand
TGCGCTGGGGCGCGATCGTGACGCGGAGCAGTACGGCGCCGCCGCTCAGGCCGCGGCCGCCAGCGTCGCCGCGCAGTTCCAGGATGCTGAGTTGCGCGAGGCCTTCCTGGGCCACGCCGGACGGCAATTGAGCGCCATCCTGGGGTCGCCTGTTACGCTCGACGCCGCGCCAGCTTGACAACGCTCTCGCCCGGCCGTATACTCCGGGGGAGTATATTACCGGAGAGAGCCAACCATGCCGATGTATCAATATGCCTGCGAAAGCTGCGGGCAGCCGTTTGAGAAGAAGTTGAGCATGCGCGAGGCGGGCGACGCCCAGACGTGCCCGTCGTGCGGCAGCCAGAAGACGCGCAAGAAGCTGGGCGCGGTCGCCCTTGGCAGCGGGACCATGCCGACCCGCTCAGTCAGCGCTCCGCCACGCACCAGCTCCTTTAGCTGAGCGGGCAGTTGCTAGGCGGGCCGTGCGTCCGTCCCGAACCGCGATGAAACTGCAATCAGCCACCACCCGCGACGACCTGCGTAAGCGCCTGCGGCGCGTGGAGGGCCAGGTGCGCGGCATCCAGAAGATGCTGGACGAAGACCGTGAGTGCGCGGAGATCGCCCAGCAACTAAACGCCGCCCAGGCGGCGCTGCGCAACGCAACGGCCGTCTTCTTGCAAGCCCACGCCCGGGAGTGTCTGCTCCGCAGCGCAGAACTCGACGCGGCGGCGCAGGCCGTCCTCGTCGATGACCTCTTCCGCCTGCTAAACTCCAGCCGCTAGGCAAACAGAGTGTTCAGCGCCAGGACGCAAAGAGTTCCTCCTCTTTGAGCCCTGGCGTTTCGCGTTGATCCATCCCTTCGCCCGCGCCGTTCACTTGCGAATGATGGCCGGGGCGAAAAAGAAGCGCACCGGCGGCGTGGCGGTAGCGCGGGGCGTCTGCGTCGGCTGTGGCGTCTTCGTCGGCCGGCGCGTCGGCTTGGGCGTCGCGCTGGGCGCGGACGTTGACGCGGCGCCGGTTGGCGTTACCGTGGGCGTCAGCGTGGGCGAGGGCGTAGCGGTTGCCGTAGCCGTCGCGGTGGCGGTTGGCGTCGCCGTCGGCAAAGGTCGCGGCGTGTTTGTGGGCGTGGGCGTGTCAGTAGGCCAGGGCGTGGGGGTCACCGTCGGCTCAACGCAGTTGGCGCGGAAGTTGGCCGCGATCTGGCGGGCAGCTTCCATTGAGCGCACGAGATCGGCAGCGTGGACCGGGTCGGCCTCAAAATCCACGCCGGTTGGCTCGCCCATATACCATACGTCAGGGTTCGCCCACTGGTTGATGCGCGGGCAACCGTTGGGGCAGTCATAGGACATGATGTCGCGGAACGTTTGATTGGGTGACTGGTAGCCGTAGGAGTAGGGAAAGAGCATTGCGCCCACCGCATGAGCCCGATCGTGCGCATTACCCAGGTTGTGGCCCAGTTCGTGAGCCAGCGTCAACGAATTGCAGGTGTAGTCGCCGGGGTAATCGAGCGCCGATACACCGAAGCTATAGGCGCTAAACCACGGGTCGAGGACGTTCATCTGGTAGGCATAGCCGCAGGCGTTGTTGCTGCCTTCGGAAATAAGCAGGGTGACGAGATCGGCCTGCGTCGCTTCGCGCGCTGCGTGCACCTCGTCCATGACGCCGTCGTCCGGCACTTGCAGGCGCTGCAAATCGTCATAGATGTTGCCCGACTCCGGATAGCCCACCTCCATCGTCTGCACCAGCCGCCACTGGAACGTGGCCGCGCTGTCATAGTTGGCGCTGTTCATGTCGGCCACGCGCTGGGCAATGAGCGCTTCGATGGCCGCCTGTCCGCCCACCGCATCGCGCGCGTCGGCCGTATAGGCTACCAAAATGTCAATGACTGAGCCGTCCTCGCGGCACGCGGCGCGCTCGGACGATGGGTGCGTCCCGGCCGCGGGGATTGCCGGTACGGCGTAGTCCGGCCCGCGCGGTTCGGCTGCGTGGGGGTTTACCTCGTAGATGACATGGCTCTCCCCTTCACCCGCATAGCGAATCACCGCCCACTCGCGGCCGGCGCGGTACACGGTCCCGGACACCACGCCGTCGCGCACGGCAAGAGAGACGCGGCCGTCGGGCTCGCCTGTCAGGCGTCCCACCCATACAAACCCCCCGGCGGGCGGCTCCTCGACACGCTCCCTCTGCGCCTCCAGCGTAACGTCTGGAAAGAGGTTGAGCCGTATGTCTTGCGCGCCGGCATCCAGCGCGTTCCAGTTGATCAGCACGATGCGCTGTCGCAGAGCGCGCGGCTGGTCAAAGGCCGCCGGAGCGCTGCCGGGCGCGGGCAGAAACAAGGCATTGTCACCCTGGGCGACCAGGGGGGCCGCCAGAAGGATGGCTAACAGCAGCCAGCCGGCGATTCGTAAGAATGGCTGTCGGCTGCTCCGCCCCAACGAGGAATGCATAGCGTCTTTCCGTTCGTGGTTCATCATAGGTCCGGCATTTGACGCAGACTTCCCTGACCTTTATGAGACTCGAACACGGCTTTTGCGCCGCGGCTCATCATACCACAAAGACCGCGGCGGCGCGGCAGGACTTTAGTCTAACGCGGCGAGGCCGAGAAGGGCTTCTCAGAAACCGCTCTTTCCTTTCTCATGTAGCGGCGTAACGGTGCCTTGCTCGCCAGCCATGCTATAATTTTCTCGCCGGGTCGCGCTCTCCTGGCCGCGCCCAGCTTCCGCAACCTATGAGAAAGCTTCCTTTGCTACTTACATCAATCCTTCTGGGTCTGCTCCTCGCCGGCTGCGCTGGCAGCGAAGTCGAGGGCCGGCAGCCTACGCTGTCCCTTGCGCCCTGCCGCTTATCGGGGGGTGTCGAGGCGCAGTGCGCCACGCTGGCCGTACCCGAAAATCGCGCCGCGCCGGGCGGCCGGACGATCGACCTCAATATCGCCGTGCTGCCGGCCACCGGCAGCAGCAGCGTTGTCGAGGATGACCCGCTCTTTCTGCTCGCGGGTGGCCCTGGCCAGGCCGCGACCGAGGTTTACCCCAGTGCCGCTTTCCTCTTTGAGGACGTGAACCGCACCCGCGACATCGTTTTGGTCGATCAGCGCGGCACGGGCGACTCCAACGGCTTCGACTGCCCGGCGCTGGAAAACGAAGACCTGCCGGCCGATATGCCTGACGATGACTTGGTGGCGTTGCTGGGGGAATGTCGCGTGCAGCTGGCGGAGCAGGCTGACCTGACGCAGTACAGCACCGACGCCTTCATTGACGACCTGGAAGACGTGCGTATCGCCCTTGACTATGACGCCATTAACCTCCACGGGGTGTCCTACGGCACGCGCGCCGCGCTGACCTACATGCGCCGCCACCCGGAGCGCGTCCGCAGCGCCGTACTCGACGCCGTCGCCGGGCCGGACCTGGTGCTGTTCTTGCAGATGCCGCGCGACGGCCAGCGCTCGCTCGACCTGCTCTTCGACCGCTGCGCCCAGGACGCCGGTTGCCGCGCCGCCTTCCCCAACGTCCGCGACGAGTACGACACGCTCCTCGCCCGGCTCGAGCAGCCGCAGCCGATCACAGTCGCCAACCCGCTGACCAACGAGCCGCTGGCCTTCCAGTTAACGCGCGACCGGCTGTCTCAGTTCGTGTTCAACAGCCTCTACAGCGCCGAGTTTCAGTCACTCCTGCCGCTGCTCATCCACCACGCCCACGAGACGGGCGACTACGCGCCGCTTATCATTCAGGGGCTGGCCGTCAGCGCCAACGGCGTCTATCCAGGGTTACTCTATACGGTGGCCTGCTCCGAAGACGCGCCGCTCATCGACGCGGCCGAAGCGCAGCGCATCGACGCCGGGACGACGTTCGGCGACTTCGCCACCCGCTTCCAGGCCATCTGCGCCGACTGGCCGCGGGCGCAGATCGCGGCCGATTTCCGCGCCCCGCTGCAAAGCGACATCCCCACACTCCTTCTCTCCGGCGCGGCCGACCCGGTTACGCCGCCGGAGTACGCCGAGAGGGTGGCCGCCGGGCTGTCCAACAGTCGCCATCTGGTCGTTTCCGGCTACGGCCACGGCGTCACCGGCGTCGGCTGCATGCCCAAGGTTATTGCCCAGTTCATCCGCGGCATCGACCCGGCCGCGCTCGACACAGCTTGCCTGGAGGAACTGCAACCGCCGCCGTTCTTCGTGTCCTTCGCCGGGCCGGAACCTTAAGGCAGCAAGTAGTAAGAAGTAGGCAGTGGGTCAGTGGAGCAGTAGGTCAGTTGTCGTTCGTCGTTTGTCGGCGCTTTCTGGCCGTGGTCTGTGGTCCGTCGTCTGTCGTCCGGCGGCGGTCGGCGGTCGGCCGTCGGCGGTCGTAAGCAAGTGATACGCACACACGCATGATCCAAGTCACACATCTCAGCAAATCCTTCGGCCCGGTGCACGCCGTGCAAGACGTTTCTTTTAGCGCGCCGGACGGGCTGATCACCGGACTGCTCGGCCCCAACGGCGCGGGCAAATCCACGACCATGCGCCTCATCGCCGGGGCGCTGGAGCCGGACACGGGTAGCGCCGTCATCGACGGCTTCGACACCCACACGCAGCGGCTGGAAGCACAGCGGCGGCTGGGCGTGCTGACTGACGCCCACGGCCTCTACCAGCGCCTTTCCGCGCGCGAGAACGTGCGGTACTTCGGCCGCCTTCACGGTCTGGGCGGCCCGGAGCTGGAGGGACGCATCGATGAGCTAGTGGCGCTACTGGAGATGGGCGATATCGCTGACCGGCGCACCGAGGGCTTCTCCACCGGCGAACAGGGCAAGGTCGCCATCGCCCGCGCCCTCGTCCACCGGCCCCAAAACGTCATGCTCGACGAGCCAACGGCCGGACTCGACGTGATGAGCACCCGAGCCATGCGCGGCGTCATCCGCAAGCTGCGCGACGACGGCCGGTGTATTCTCTTCTCCAGCCACGTCATGCAGGAAGTCGCCATGCTGTGCGACAACATCGTCGTCATCGCCGGCGGCCGCGTCGTCGCTCAAGGCTCGCCGGACGAGTTGCGGCAGCGCACCGGCCAGGAAAACCTGGAAGACGCGTTCGTGGCCATCATCGGCACGAAGGAGGGCCTGGTCTAATGCTGCGTCGCCTGTGGGTCATCATCCAGAAAGAGATCACCGACAATCTGCGCGACCGGCGCTCGGTCGGCAATGCGCTGTTCGCCGTGCTCATCAACCCCCTGCTCTACGTGCTGCTGTTCGGCTTCCTGAACCGGACAATTACTGAGCAGGCGGAGCGGCCGTTGGCGCTCCACGTCCTGGGCGCGGCCAATGCCCCCAACCTGGTGCAGTTCCTCGACCAGAACAACGTCGATATTCTGGAAGCGCCGGCCGATGCTGAGGAAGCCGTGCGCCGGGGCGATCTGGACGTGGTGCTGGTTATCCCGGAGGAGTTCGGCGAGCAGTTCACCACGGCCCAACCGGCGCAGGTGCGGCTGCTGGTTGACGAGTCGAACACCGGCAGCAGCTTTGCGCTTAACCGGGCCCAGTCGCTCATCGGCCAGTACAGCAGCCAGATCGGCAGCCTGCGGCTGATCGCCCGCGGCGTCAGCCCGGCGATCAACGTCGCCGTGCCGGTGGAGACGGTCAATGTGGCTCCGGCCACGGCCGAAGGCGGCAGCAGCTTCGTACTCAACCTGCTGCCCGTGGTCATGATGACGGCCGTGTTCTACGGCGGCTTTTATCTGGCTGTGGACACCACGGCTGGCGAGCGCGAGCGCAAGTCGCTGGAGCCGCTCCTGCTCAACCCCGTGCCGCGCCGCGACATCCTGCTGGGCAAGTTCGTGGCCGTGTTCGTCTTCACGCTCCTGGCCACGTTCCTGGCGACAGCCCTCTTTCTGGTGCTGCTGGGCATCCCGCAGATACAGGCGTTCACCAACATCCAGCTCAGCGTCGGCTGGGACGTCATCCTGACGGCCGTGGCGGTGATGATCCCCGTGGCGTTCATGGCCGTGGCGCTGGAGATGCTCGTCGCGTCCTACGCCCGTTCGGTGAAGGAGGCGCAGACCTACACCCAATTGGTGGCTTTCGCCGGGTTCCTGCCGTCGCTCTTCCTGTCGGTGCTGCCCATCCGGCCGCAGGGGTGGATGCACTTCATCCCCACCATCGGCCAGCTCTACTTCATCAACGACGTGTCGCGGGGGCTGCCGCTTGACACAGCGCAGGTGATCGTTGCCAGCCTGGTTACGCTGGCGATTGGCGCGGCGGCACTCTACGCCGCCATGCGCTTCTACAATCAGGAGCGGATCATTCTCGGCAAGCCGACAGGGTAGCAAAAGAGCCTCT
>CAZSOD010000103.1:0-6227 GCA_964608255.1 uncultured Ardenticatenaceae bacterium | reverse complement strand
CTGTGGACTGGTATCAAAAAGAACTCGTCCTCTCTCCCCGGCCGCGCGGCTTCCATTTGGTCACCCGTGAGGTCATCGCGCAAGTTCCCGAAATCGGCCGCTTCGCCGTCGGGCTGGCCCACCTCTTCCTGCGCCACACCTCGGCCGCGCTGGCGCTCAACGAGAACGCCGACCCGACCGTGCGCGACGACATGGAGGCCTACTTCAACCGCCTGGCCCCGGAAAACGCCCCCTATTACACCCACACCCTCGAAGGCCCCGACGACATGCCCGCCCACTTGAAGGCTGTCCTGCTGGGCAGCGAACTGACCATCCCTATCAGCAACGGCCGCCTCGCCCTGGGCACGTGGCAGGGCGTCTACCTGTGCGAGCACCGCGACGACGGCGGCCCGCGGCGGGTGGTGGCGACAGTGATGGGCAGGCTTGTCTAGTCTGACGACAGACGACGGACCACAGACCGTAGCCGGAAGAGATATGGTCTGTGGTCTGTCGTTTCCTCAAGAACCCCACAAACAGAAGCTCCTCTCTTTAGTCATCCCGCCCATCGACAACCAAAGCGGTTTTGCTAGAATCCGCCCTCATGAAAGAACTATCCCGTCTCGTCAGCAGCATCCCTCCCTCCGAAACCCTGGCGGTAAGTGACAAGGCGAAAGCCCTGAAAGCGGCCGGGCGGGACGTCGTCGCCCTGGCGGGCGGCGATCCCGATTTCGACACCCCCGACTACATCACCGCGGCCGCCTTCCAGGCTATCGAGAACGGCGCGACCCATTACCCCGCGCCAATGAAGGGCATCACGCCTCTGCTCGAGGCCATCGCCGCGAAAATGGAAGCCGATAACGGCATTGTGGTCAAGCCGGGCAGCGACATCATCGTGACTCCCGGCGGCAAGTGGGCGCTCTACCTGGCGCTGTCGGCCATCCTCAACCCCGGCGACGAAGTCATCTACCTGGAGCCGGTGTGGGTGTCCTATCCGCCGATGATCGTCCTGGCCGGCGGCGCGCCCGTTCCGGTGACGCTCTCGGCGGCCGACAACTTCCGTATCACCGCCGACCAGTTGCGCGCCGCTGTCACGCCGCGGACGAAGGCGCTGATGGTCAATTCGCCCAACAACCCGACCGGTCGCGTGCTGACGCAGGAGGAGCTGGATGATGTCGTCGCGGTGGCGCTGGAGCACGACCTGTACGTCATCTCCGACGAAATCTACGAGACGATCATTTTCGATGGGCGCAAGCACCTGTCGCCGGCGGCCGCGCCGGGCATGGGCGAGCGCACGCTGACGATCAACGGTCTATCAAAGTCCCACGCCATGACCGGCTGGCGGCTCGGCTGGCTGGCCGGCCCGACGCCGATCATGAAACTGGCAACGCAGATGAACAGCCAGACGGTGTCATCGGCGGCCAACTTCACCATGCACGCCGCCGTGGCCGCGCTGAAGGGACCCAAGGACACCACACGGGCGATGACCGCCGCCTACCAGCAGCGGCGCGACTTCATGGTTCCGGCACTCAACGCGATTGACGGCGTTGAGTGCCTGGACATCGAAGGGGCGTTCTACCTGTTTCCGCGCTTCCCTAATAGCACGAAAACCAGCGCCGAACTGGCCGAAGCGCTCATTGAGAAGGCGGGCATTGCATCCGTGCCGGGCGGGGCATTCGGCCGCAGCGGTGAAGGGCACGTCCGCTTCACCATCGCCACGGCCATGAGCGACCTGGAAAAGGCGGTCGAGAAACTCGCCAAGGTCGCGCGCGAGCTATAAAGGAAGGTTCCAGGGGCCAGGTTCCAGGTGGAGAGCGCTCTTTCCCTGGAACCTGGCCCCTGGAACCTAGTGGCTGAGAATCTGGGAAAGGAACTGCTTCGTCCGCTCGTGCTGGGGATTGGCGAAGAACGCTTCGGGTGTGTTTTCCTCCACGATCAACCCGCCATCCATAAAGATGACGCGATCGGCGACGGTGCGGGCGAAACCCATTTCGTGCGTCACCGCCAGAACCGTGTAGCCTGACGTAGCCAGGTCGCGCATCACGTCCAATACTTCCTTGATCATTTCCGGGTCCAACGCCGAGGTTGGCTCATCGAACATCAGGATCAGCGGCTCCATGCACAGCGTGCGGGCGATGGCGACGCGCTGTTGCTGCCCGCCGGAGAGCTGGCCGGGATATTTATCCGCCTGCTCCGGGATACCGACGCGCTGTAGCCAGTGGCGAGCGCGGTCTTCGGCCTTCTCGCGCGACCACTTGCGGACGTGGATGGGGGCCAGCATGATATTCTCCAACACCGTCAGGTGGGGGAAGAGGTTGAAGCTCTGAAAGACCATGCCCACTTCGCGGCGAATCTCCGCGATGTTGCGGATGTCGTGACTGAGGGTAATCCCGTCAACGATGATCTCCCCCTCCTGATGTTCTTCCAGGCGGTTGATCGTACGGATGAAGGTCGACTTGCCGGAGCCGGAGGGGCCAATGATGACGATCACCTCGCCGCGCCGGACGGTAAGGCTAATACCGCGCAGCGCTTCGAAGTTGCCATACCATTTGTGAACATCACGGCAGACGATAATCTCTTCGCCGTGGGTGTGGGTATGGCCCGTTTCCTGATGAGTATGCTCTTCGCGGTGATCCGCCATGCCAGTTCCCCTGGGCCGCGGGTTATTAACCCGGGCGACACTTAGCGCTGCCCGACTCCCAGCCGCCGCTCCAGACGGCGGCTGTAGGTCGCCATCGTCAGGTTAACGGTGAAGTAGATGAGCGCGATAAACACGTACGGCTCGCGCCGCACGCCTAGCCAGTCCGGTTGGGCCGAGATGAGATTGGCCACGCCAAGCAGTTCGATAAGGGCGACGATGGCGACCAGTGTTGTGTCCTTGAACAGAGCGATGAACTGGCCGACGATGGCCGGTATGACCACTCGCAGCGCCTGGGGCAGGATGATGAGGCGATACTTGCTGAAGGTGCTCAGGCCCAGCGCATCGGCCGCCTCGTATTGCCCGCGTGGAATGGCCTGCAAGCCGCCGCGCACGTTCTCGGCCAGATAGGCGGCGGAAAACAGCGCCACCGCCGCCAGCACGCGCCACGTCCCCAGGAACTCCACGCCCCGCGGCAGGAAGATGGGGAAGAGGATGATCGACATGAACAGAACGGTGATCAGCGGCACGCCGCGCACGGCCTCGATGTAGACCGTGCTGAGCAAGGCGACGACGTTGCCGCGAAAGAAGCGCTGGAGCCCCCAGGCAATCAGCAGGATCAGCAGCGGCCACAGAGCCAGAACGCGCTGCCCGTTGCTCGTCGCCGCGCGCAGGCCGGGCAACGTGTTGTTTACCAGCAGGTAGCCGGTCAGCAGCGCCGCCGCGCCCCACGTGAGCCAGGCCGGCACACCCTGGAGGCGGCTGCGGCGGCCGAGCGCCAGAGCAATGCCCAGCGGGAACGAGGCGACGATGCCGAAGACGGTGATCACGACCGTCAGCAGCAGCCCGCCCCAGGCGATATCGGGGTTGAGGCGCGGCAATGGCTCGCCGTCGGTGACGCCCAGCACGAGGATCAGGCTCAGGAGTGGCGTGAGCAGCCACAGAAAGGTCAGGGCGCGCCGCAGCCGCGAGCGGCGGAAGACCTCCCGACCGAAGATCGGAACGCTGGCCGCCAGCAGCACCGCGTTCCACAACACGACCAGCCACAACCGCCAATCCTCCTGGCGCGGAAAGCGAAAGACCATGAGATTGCGGAAGTTATCGATGACCGCGCCCCAGTTGGCTCCCGGCTCCGCCCAACGCGACCGCACCGCGGCGGCCACGGCCGGGTCGGTGGAGAAGCTGGCCCGAATGACAGCCCAGTTAACAAAACCGCGTACCGCGGCGACGACCAGCAACACAATCAACAGGGTCACCAGAACGTTGGTCGCCGAGTTATAGAGGTTGCGACTCAGCCAGAGCGTGGTGGGGGAGTGGCGGCGCAGCACGTTGCCCGCGACCGTGGCCGCCAGCGAAACCGCCCAAACGGCCAGGATGAGCAGCGTCGTGAGCGGCGCAGCGGCTAACTGGCCCAGCGCAACCCGGACCGTGACATAAGCCAGCACCAGCAGCCAGAGCATTAGCCACGGGCGGCGCAGGACGTGCTCGCGCAAGGTATGGCGCGCGTCGAAGCGGCCGTGGCCGTCTCCATGCAGCGCCGCCTGTATGGTGTGGTACAGGGTTGCCATCCTAGCGCTCCTTCAGGGCAATGCGCCGGTTGTACCAGTTCAGGAAAGAGGAGATGAGCAAGCTAAACGATAGATACGTGCCCATGACGATGATGAACACCTGAATGGCCCGGCCTGACTGGTTGAGCGTCGTGTAGGCCGTTGACCATAGGTCTGGATAGCCGACGGCTATAGCCAGGCTGGAATTCTTGACCAGGTTCAGGTACTGGCTCGTCAGCGGCGGAATGATGACCCGCAGCGCCTGGGGCAGCACTACGAGCCGAAGCCGTTGGCCTTCGGTCAGGCCCAGCGCCCGCGCCGCCTCTGTCTGTCCCTTGGGAACCGACTGAATGCCCGCGCGAACGATCTCGGCGATGAATGCCCCGGTATAGAGGACGAGGCCGATGAGGATGGCGGCGAAGTTGGGCGACAGTTTAGTCCCGCCGACGAAGTTCAACCCCTCAATGCGCGGCACGGCAAACCGCACCGGCGTCTCGCCCACGGGGACGATGACGCTGCCAGGCACGGCGGCCGCGACCAGTATCGGCCGCGGCGCGACCAGCGCCTCGCAATCGCCGGCCACATACCCCTGGACGGCCTCGTTGGGGCCCCGATAGCGCTCCACCTCAAAGGGCACATTCAGTTGCCGCAACTGGGCCGCCAGGTTGGGCTCGGCCGCGCGGCCGGTGACGGTGCACAGCCGGACGGCCGCGTCCCTTACCTGCGCCTCCGTCAGCGCTCCCCCGGCAACAGCCGCCTCGACCTCGCCCAGATCGGCCACGCCCAACCGGGCCGCCACTGTCGCGGCCAGATCATCGAGCGAGCCAACGCCGGCAGTATCGGCCACCAGGAAGCCCTGGTTGTCCGCGGCCAGCGCCGAGGCGGCGAACCAGCCGGGGACAGCGACCAGCGCCAGCGCCAGCAGCGTCCACAGCGGGCGGCCGGTCGGGCGGCCGAGCCGGCGCTCCCGTCGCCCTAGCGCCCACCAGACAGCGATGGCGGCCAGAACGCCGAAACCGAGGAAGAGCAGCCAGGAGGACAACGATGGCATGAAGACCGGCGCGGGCAGGTTGATGCCGCGCTGGCTCAGAAAGATGGGCAGGCCAAAGGGCTGGCTGGCGTTACGGATGGGCGGGAAGAGCAGAATAACGCCGAAGAAGAGGAAAAACAGTTGCAGCAGGAGCGGCGTGTTGCGGATGATATCGACATACCAGCGGGCCACGGTGCTGATAAGCCAATTTGACGAGAGCCTGGCGATGCCGGCGAAAGTCCCCAAGACTGTTGCCAGAATGATGCCGAAGAAGCCGACTTTGGCCGTGTTCAGCGCGCCGACCAGGAGCGCGCGGCCGTAAGAGTCGCTCGGATCGTAGCGGATGGGCGTCTCGGCGATGGCGAACTGGGCGTCCAGCCGCAAAAAGTCGAAGGCACAGCGGAAGCTGCTGCTGCCGTCGCGGCAAAGAAACTGGCTTTCGCCCAACCGTCCCAGGTTGCCGGCCACATTGCGCCCCAGCCAGGCGAGGCCGAGCCCGACAAGGACCAGGAACGCGATCTGGGCCAGCACGCCCAGCGCGCGAATATCGCGCCAGAACGGCACGGCTGGCGCGCGGCGCGGGCTTCGCGGTGCGAGGTCGGTCATGGTGCTGCTCGCTCGCGCCAGGGCGCAAAGACGCCCAGCGGGATCAGGAATGTTCCCCGCTCGGCGATCTTTGCGTCCTGACGCGCGTTTCTTCCTAGCGGAACGGCGGCGAGTACATGAGACCGCCGTTGGTATACAGCTCGTTCAGGCCGCGCGGCAGATTGAACGGCGTATCCGGTCCGAGGTTGCGGTTGTAGATCTCGCCGTAGTTGCCAACCTGCTTCACTACCTGGTAGCAGAAGTCGTTGTTCAGACCCATCGCCAAACCCAGGTCACCCGCCTCGCCCAACAGGTTCTGGACGACCGGGTCTTCGCCGCCGAGGAAGGTATCGACGTTGTCGGAGGCGATGCCCAGCTCTTCGGCCTGGATCGTGCAGAAGACCGTCCACTTGACAATGTCAAACCAGTTGTCGTCGCCGTGGCGAACGGC
>CAZSOD010000102.1:0-12632 GCA_964608255.1 uncultured Ardenticatenaceae bacterium | reverse complement strand
CCGTGGCGCAGCAGCCGCAACTGGTAGTCGGGATACCAGCCCGCGCCCAGCGTCAGCCGGCCGAAGATGTAGTTGTGGCGCGGCACATACCAGGCGCTTTCCGGCCGCTCGGCGATAACCCGGCGCACCTCAGCCGCCAGCGCCGGTGTGCCGCGCTCGTCGGCATCGACGAAGAAGACCCAGTCAGCGGCCACGCTGTCGAGCGCGGCGTTCCGCTGGGCGGCGTAGTTGTCGAAACGGCGCTCGATCACCTCGGCCCCGGCGGCGCGGGCCAGTTCCTGCGTCCCGTCGTCGCTATGCGAGTCAAAGACAAGCACGCGGTCGGCCCAGTGCAGGCTGGCGATGCACTCGGCCACGTGCCGGGCTTCATTCCTGGTCAGGATGATGGCGGTGAGATCAGGCATGGCGTTTCACGACCGCCGACGGCCGACAGCCGACAGCCGCCGGAGAGCGAGGCGTGGCGAGTGGCGAGTGACGGCTCATATAGCGGCATCTGGCTGTTGTCCGTAGTCTGTCGTCCATGTTCTTTTGGCGGCCGGCCGCCCGCGGTCGTTCTACCGCGTCCTCGCCAGCGATAGCCGGTAGTTCGCCGTCTCGCCGAAGAACTCGCGCAGCAGCAGCCGCCACGGGCCGGGCGCGGGTACGACGAAGCCACGGATCGCCTCGCTGCCGCCGGCCGAGGCGTCGTCCATCTCCAGCGCGGTCACGCCATCGGGCCCCTGGAGCAGCAGGACGACGTCGCTACTCGACTCGGCCGGAACCACGTCCACATCGATCACGTCGCCGGCCTGCGCATTGAACGACCAGGCGACGGCCGTATCGGGCTTGATGACGCCCATGATCGTGTCCCCATAGCTCAAGGCGCCGGCGTTTTCCGGTGTAGCCACGGGCGCCGCCCCCAGGGCGACTTCGTAATCGCCCGCCGCGCCGTTGAAATCGCGCACCAGGACAATATACTGGCCATCAGCGGATAGCGTCAGCTCAATCGTCTCCGGCTCGCCCGTGGCAAACGCATCGGCGGCGGCGACGCGCTCAATTCTGGCGTCCAGCAGCCAGATATAGGGGTCCAGCGCGGCGCTAAGCGGTGTGATGCGGGCCAGGATATGGTCGCCGGCGCGGCCCTGGAAGAACCAGGCGTGGGCTTCCTGCCGCTGCAAAGTTTCGCGCCGGACGTCGCCATAGTTCAGGTCGCCGGCATCGTAGAAGTTGGCGAGCGGCCGGTCATCTTCATCGATCGCTATGGTATAGGGGCCACCCTGCGGCGAGAAGGACCGCACTAGCACGGCGTACTCACCGTTCGCCGGTAGTTCGTAGCCGGCCAGCACCTCCGGATCACCGCTAAAGCCTTCATCAAGGGCGACGAGCCGCTGCCCATCCGGCCCATAAAGCTCGAGTTGAGCGTCAAACGGAGCCGCGCCCGGCTCGACAACGACACTGACCCGCTGGCCGGCCGTGCCCTGGAACACCCAGTTGTGCTGACCGTTGGCGGGGAGCGTTCCCTGCAGGGCCTGGCCGATGCTGATCGGGCCTCCGCCACTGTATTGCGGCCGGTCGGCCAGGGACAGAACCAGCCTATAGTGTCCGGAAGCGTGGAAGAAGTCGCTCACCTGGACGATGTAGACGCCTGGCTGGCCCAGCAAGACATCAATCACGGACTCGGTCGCGCCGGCAAAGCCATCGTCGGCGTGGGCAACGGGCTGGCGGTCCGGCCCCAGGAGCGTCAGCGCCAGGTCAAGTTGCGGCTCCTCAGGCGTCAGAAAAAGGCTCAAATAGCGGCCGCCCGCCCCGGCGAACGTCCACAGGTCGTTGACCGACAGTTCTAACGTCGCCGTGACTTCATCCCGGTCCCCCGTTAGCTGGCCGCGCACGGCGATGTTGCCCGACTGGGCGGCCGCGCCGGGCCGTACGTCGAAGACGCGCGCCGACAGGAGCATCCGGTCGAAAACCTCGGCATATTGCGGCCACACGGGAGTTGAGGCGCTTAGCAGCAGGAGAATACCCGTCGCGTCGGCCGCACCCGCGGCCGGCGGTGTGAAAAGGACAACACGTGTGCGCAGGTCATTGGGCGCGCCATTCAGTCCGACGGGCCCGTCAGCCACCTCCAGAGTCACGCCGCTGACGCCGTTAGCTGAGACAACGGCCAGCGGCTCGCCGAGACGCACGGCGGTGGGCGCGGCGGCCGTCACTAAGTCCACCAGCGCGGCCGCGGGATCGGCCGCGTCCGGCAGCGGAGCGACGACCAGACCGGACACGTAAGCGCCGCGGTCAAACGCCTTGCCGGCCAGCACACTCCGCCCCGTCCGGTCGCTGTCAGCGGCAAAGAGAAGGTTAATACCCAGCCGGTTGCCCATTGCCGGCGTATCGAGCTGGTCGGTCAGGTTCACCCACGCGGGCGGGATGCGCAAGGACAGCCCGGCGCGGTCGCTGCCCGCCAGTCGCCAATCGTCAGCCACGAGGGTGGCGGGGAGCGGGACGGGCGTGTCAGGAGCTACGTTTGGCTTCGCCGCGGGCAGGCTGTCCGGCTCAATCGCCACCGGCGCGGCCGGCACCCACTCGGGTTCGGCCGGCGGCCGGCTGTTCGCGTCCGTAATCGCGCGGCAAGACGCGACCGCCGTCATGAGAATGCCAAGCGCCAGATAAGGCAGGTCGCGCTTCTGCATGGGGCTGGCGTCTAGGGAACCGTCCAGTCACTACCGAGAATGATCAGCACGTCGAAGTCGCTGGCGGGATTCGTTCCGGTGCTAACGTTCAAGGGCGGGATATTCATCAGCCGAACGAGGTACTGCACCGTCCCCGGATGCGAGCCGTAGTCGATGATCTGTGTCGCCGTATAGCCCGCTGAGTCGGCGTTGCCGATCTCGGTCACGTTGACGTCCTGGCGCAGGAGGTACTGCTGCGTTTCGCCGGCCAGGCCGGGGGTCGCCGTGCCGTTGTAGACGGCCACGCGGGCGTCTTCGATGGTAATGGCTGTCGGCAGGGCTTCGATCACCGGCGTGGGCAGGGCTGGCGGCGCGAAGACCTCGTCGCGCAGGGCGCGCACCTTCTCGCGCACCGGGACGAGCACCTGCTGGCCGTCGAACGTTGTGTCGTTATAGACGTAGCTATAGTCGAGAACGTAATTGCGGACGTTGTCGCGCGGCATGGTGCGCAGCAGGTTCGCCAGTTGCAGCGCCTCGTCCAGCTTCAGGTTAGTGCTGACGTTGTTCTGAAACGATTGCCACAGTTGCGGCGCATTGAACAGCAATTGAGGCAACGTATCCAACTGCGTCGCCTGGTCGCGCACGGCCATGATAACCTGCTGTTGCCGGCCCGCCCGATCCACGTCGCCGCCGAAGGTCGCCCGGGTGCGGGCGTACTTCAGCGCCGTCTGCCCATCAAGCCGTTGCAAGCCCGGATCGATGGTGAACGGGTCATAACCGTAGCAGTTATCGGGATAAGTGGGGTCTTCGATGCGTTCCGGCACCTCGACAACGATGCCGTCCATGAGGTCGACGAAATCGACGAAGGCCTTGAAGTCGACGGTCACGTAGTAGTCGATGGGCACGCCCAGGAAAGCCTCAATCGTCTCGACCGCCAGTTGCGCGCCCCCGCCGGGATATTCATATGCCTGACCCAGGAAGTAGGCCTGGTTAATGCGGTTACTGCCGAAATCAGGTATTTCGACCCACAAATCGCGCGGCAGAGACAGAAGCGCGGCCGAGTGGGTAACCGGATCGATTGTAGCCACCATGATCGTGTCGCTGTGGGTTGGCCCTTCCTCGTCGCAGCGCAGGTCGACGCCGAGCAGCAGGATATTGACGCGCTGTGTGCCCGACCAGCCGGGAATAGACTCCGGAGCTACCGTCCCCGTCTGGGCGGCCGGCGTGCCGGCCAATACCTCCGGTCCAGACGGGCCCGAGCCGACCTGCCCGGTGGCGGGGTTGAAGTCCGGCCCGATACCGTCGGACGCGGCGGCGAAGCCGCGCACCGTCCGGAAGAGCCACATCGAACTGAGAACCAGCACCAGAAGGCCCAGCACGAGCAGCGCCACCAGGGCCCAAAGGGGCAAGCGAAGGCCGGAATTACGGCGAGGTCCACGCGAATCAGGTGTCATGAAAGCACTAACCCTTGCGGTCTGCGCAAGAGGGCATTATAGCAGCGGGCGGCGATGAGGCAATCGGGGCCGCCGCCATAGTCTCTGGAATCCGCACCCTACCGCAAGTGATCCGCGGACTTGAAGCGGCGATAGGCCGCGTAGGTCACTTGCGCGACCGCCAGCCACTCGGCCAGTTCCGCTTCATCCTCCTGTTCCAAGGCCTGGCGCAGGTGATCCATTTGGGACTCGCAGGAGCGTAAGGCATCGAGGACGGCGGCGCGGTTGGTCAGCAGGATGTCGAGCATCATGCGCGGGTCGGTTCCCGACAGGCGGGTCATATCGCGGAAGCCGGACGCGCTGATGGCCCACAGGCGCTCTACGGCGGCGGCGCGCATGAGGGCGGCCGACAGGACGTAGGGAAGATGGCTGACAACGGCGACGACGCGGTCGTGTTCGGCGGCGTCGAGCCAGAGCGGGCGCGCGCCGACCGCCTCGATGACCGCCAGCGCCAGCGCCTCGGCCGCGGGCGTGGCGCGCGGTGTTCGGCAAAGGACGAAGGTCTGATCGCGATAGAGCGCGGCGTCGGCTGAGGCCAGCCCCGATGTCTCCTTGCCGCACATGGGGTGGCCGCCAACGGCGGCGAACGCATCCGGCAGCGCGCCCATGGCCGCGACGACGGCCCGCTTGGTGCTACCCAGGTCGAGAACAGCGCAGCCCGTCGGGCGAAGGGTGGGCAGGCGGCCGAGGGCGTCGAGGATGTGGCGCACCGGCGTCGCCAGCACCAGCAAGTCAACGGGGGGTGCGCTGGCGGTCAGTTCCTCGCACACCTCGTCGACCATCCCCTCCCGCAGCGCGGTCTGGCGGGCGACGACCTGCCGCTCCACGCCAAGAAGGTAGGCCACCTGCCCGCGCAGCGCCAGCGCCAGCGAGCCACCCATCAGACCCAGGCCGACGATGCCGACGCGGCAGCCGGCCAGCGGACGAGCGCTCTCTCCGTTCATAGAGAGCCATTATAGCAGGGGCAGTTCGTTTTACTGCACTGCCCCTGCTTGCATCCGGTGGCCTGGCCGGCGAGCGGCCGTCCGGCCGTTCGAACCGCCTACCCGGTCGTCACCACGACCTTGCCGGGCTTCTCGGCTTTGTACTGGAGCGCCGTATGAATGTCGTCCAGCGGGAAGGTGCGGGCCACGCGAACCGTCAACTTACCCGCGTCGATAGCTTCCGCCAGGGCGGTCAGCTCGTCCACAGTGGGTTGGGTAAAGGTCCCGCTGGCGAATATACCTCGCTTCTCAGCCTCGGCCTGCGGTGGTTGACCGGCGGGTGTGACGTAGCGAGCGCCGGGTCCGCAGATGCTGAAGGAGCGCCGAATGTATTCCCCGCCAACCAGATCGAGAACCACGTCCACATTTCCGACCGCGTCCTCAAAACGCTGCGTGTCGGCGTCAATGAACTCGTCGGCCCCCAGGCCGCGAACAAACGCCTCTTTATCGCCGCGGTCGTGGGCGATCACGTAGGCGCCGGCGTTCTTCGCAAGCTGCACAGCAAAGGCCCCGATCCCGCCGCCCGCGCCGTGGATCAGGACACGCTCGCCGCTCTCCAGCCTGGCCAGGTTGAAAAGCGTCTGCCACGCGGTCAGGCCGGCCAACGGCACGGCGGCCGCGGCCACGTAATCCAGCGAACGCGGCTTCAACGCGACGCCGTTGCTGTTGACTGCCACGTACTCGGCGTAGGTGCCGTAGCTTGGGCTCATGCCGTAGACCGCGTCGCCCGCCCTGACGTGGGTCACGTCGCTGCCAACGGCCACGACGTCGCCGGCAAAATCGGCGCCCAGCGTCAGCGGCGCGGGCACAAAGGCATCCATCCAGCCAGCGACGAAGCCGCGATCCACCGGATTTACGCCGCTGGCGCGGACCTTCACCAGCACCTGCTTGGCCCCCGGGACAGGCAGGGCCACGTTCTCAATGTCCACCGGCTTGTTGTATTCATTCACGCGTACCGCTTTCATGATATTACCTTCCTTTTGGTCACTCATCGTTTACTTGTTCGTTAGAATGCTAAGCATTGTCGCAAAAAAAGAGGCTAGGCCGTCGCTTCCATGTTGGCGATCATCCGCCGCACTAGCTCGCGCAACGTCTCCCGCTCGCCGGCGTTCATTCCGGCCAGCACCACGTCTTCCAGCTTCGCCAACTGCCGCGTCAGCGACAATTCCAGTTCGCGACCCGCCTCAGTCGCGTGGACACGCACGAGGCGATTGTCCGCGTCGTCGCGTCGTCGGGTGATGAGTCTGGCCTCTTCCAGCCGCTGAAGCATATGGGTCACAGTGGGGCCTGTGACCGACAGTTCTTCGGCCAGTTCGGTTTGCGTCAGGCCACCGCGGCCCACAACGGCGCATAGGACCAGCGCTTGCCCGCGATGCATGCCTTCCTTGTCCATGAACGCGTCTACCGCATTACGGTACATCAGGCTGAACTGCGTGAGCAGCTTGGCGTCGCTTACCGGGGTCGGAGTGGGCGATAGCGCCGGCAGATCATCACTTAGCATACTAATCATTATAATGCTAAATTTCAGGTTGTCAATAGCCAGCCTGCCCTTGCGCACAAATTGCCGCCCATCAACCATGTGCTACAATTCGGGCGCAAATTATTCCACGCTTGCACTTTGATTTCCCCTTAACAGCAATCGCGCAAAACGACCCCAGGCATACCCAGCGCGGCGTGGCATTCCCGTCCCGTTGCCATTCGCCCGGTCGTCACGCAGCATCTCAGCGGAGGCACAACGATGAGTGACGATTTCATCTTCCGCGGGTCGGTCGCCGAACTGGACCCCCACCTTCAGCAAATAATGGACCGCGAAGCGGCCCGCCAGAACTCGACGATCATCCTGATCGCCAGCGAGAGCGAAGCCCCGGAAGCGGTGGCTGAGGCGCTGGGCAGCGCCTTCGGCCACGTTTATGCTGAAGGCTATCCGCGGGAGGAGAGCCGCAAGCAGACCGAGGCCGAGATCCTTGACCTCGACATGGAGATGGCCCACTACCGGCGCTACAGCGACCCGCGCTACTACAAGGGCGTCGAGTACGCCGACGTGCTGGAAGCGCTGGCGCGGCGGCGGGCGGCCGAACTTTTCGCCGCCAACGGCGTGACAGCCGACAACCTGTTCGTCAACGTCCAGCCGCTCAGCGGCGCGCCGGCCAACAGCGCCGTCTACACCGCGTTGATCCAGCCCGGCGACACGATTCTCGGCCTGAACCTCAACGACGGCGGCCACCTGACCCACGGCTCCCCGGTCAACCGCTCCGGCAAGGTCTACAAGGGCGTGCCCTACTTCGTCGACCCGGAGACGGAAGTGCTCGACTATGATGCCATCGAGCGGCTGGCGCTGGAACACAAGCCGCAGATCATCGTCGCCGGCTACTCCGCCTACCCCAAGATCATCGACTGGAAGCGCTTCCGCGAGATCGCTGACAAGGTGGGGGCCTACCTGCTGGCCGATATCGCCCACATCTCCGGCCTCGTCGCCGCCGGCGTCCATCCCAGCCCCATCGGCATCGCCGACGTCGTGTCCACCACCACCCACAAGAGCCTGTGCGGGCCGCGCGGGGCCATGCTGATGACCCACAAGCGCGACATCGCCCGCAAGCTCGACCGGGCCGTCTTCCCCGGCGAGCAGGGCGGGCCGCACCTGAACACCATCGCCGCGCTGGCCGTGGCCCTGAAGCTGGCTAACACCGAGCAGTTCCGTGCCCTGCAACAGCGCATCGTCGAAAACGCCCGGGCGCTGGCCGCGGGGCTTCAGGAACGCGGCATCCGTATCGTCGGTGGCGGCTGCGAGAACCACCTGCTGCTGGTCGATACCAAGAGTGTAACCAACGATGGCCTCCACCTCTCCGGCGACATGGCTTCGCGCATCCTCGATCTGGCGGGCATCGTCGTCAACCGCAACACCATCCCCGGCGACAAGGGCGCGCTCTCGCCCACCGGCCTGCGGATGGGCACGGTCTGGATCAGCCAGCTCGGCTTTGGCCTGGCCGAGGTTGACCGGCTGGCCGAAGCCATCGCCACCGTTCTGAAGGGCTGCACGCCCTACAAGGCCACCGGTACGGGCGGCAAGGAGCAACTGCGGGCGCGGGTAGACTACGCGGCGCTAAAGCGCGGCCGGCAGATCGTCCGCGAGTTGCGCGGCGTGGCCAAGTCGGCCACCGGCACCGCCGTCGCGGTCCGCGGCGAGCACGCGGCGACCTTCCTGAACTACGCCCTGACCAGTGACGTGGCGGCATTTGCCGGCGGCTTGAGCGACGGCGCGGTTCAACCCACGCACCTCTTCGGCCCCGGCGTCGACCTGGACGCGACGCTGGCCTGCGAGGGCGGGCAATACGTCCTGCGCTTCGAGCGGGCGGAGGATGCGGCCGAGGCGGCCGAGTGGCTCCAGGCCCTCTCCGACGGCTACGCCCAATTCGACGACGTCTACGCCCGCCTGCCCGGCCCCATCGTCGCCCAGGTCGTCCCGCAGACGCTTGGCGGCGCAGTCGAAGGGCTGGTGGCCCGCATGGCCGCCGCTGTGGCGGTCACAGCCGGCGACGAACCGGCGGCCGACGGCCGCTACGCCGACCGCAAGCCCTACTTCATCGGCCGCGACCGTCGCCCGGCGGTTGGCGAGCCACTGCCCCCCTTCCAGTGGGAGGAGCCGGCCGACCCGCCGCTGCTGACCACGCGGCTGCACGACACCCACAAGGCGATGGGCGCGCGCATGGTGCCCTTCGCCGGCTACGACATGCCCGTCTGGTACACCAGCGTCGGCGAGGAGCACGCCGCCGTGCGCCAGACCGCCGGCCTGTTCGACGTGACCCACATGGGCGTGCTCGACGCCAGTGGGCCGCACGCGCGCGACTTCCTTAACCTGGTTACGGGGAACGACGTCGGCCTGCTGGCCGTCGGTGAATCGCAGTACAGCCACTTCTTGATGCCCGACGGTTCCGTCATCGACGACCTGATGGTCTACCGCGTCGAGCCGGAGAACTACCTCGTCGTCGTCAACGCCTCCAATAACGACAAGGACTGGGCCTGGCTCAACGCCGTCAATGAGGGGCGGGTGATGATCGACGAGGGGCGGCCGTGGGCGCGCGTGCAGCACCCGGCCGCGCTACGCGACCTGCGCGACCCGCGCCACGGGGCGGACTGCCGGGTGGACATCGCCCTGCAGGGGCCGCGCTCGGCCGACACGCTCATCGCCCTGGCCGGCGGCGACCCGGCCTTCGCCAAACGGCTGAAGGCCCTGCCCTGGGCGGGCGTCATGCGCGCCAACCCCGGCGGCTTCGACCTGATCATCTCCCGCACCGGTTACACCGGCGAGCGCGTGGCCTACGAGTTGTTCATCCACCCCGATCGGGCGGTTGACCTGTGGAACGCGCTGCTGGCAGCGGGCGAGAGCTATGGCGTGAAGCCCTGCGGCCTGGCGGCGCGCGACAGCACGCGCACTGAGGCCGGCCTGCCCCTTTACGGCCACGAGATGGCCGGAGCGCTGGGCCTGAACCCGGCCGACGCGGGCTTCGGCAGCTTCGTCAAGCCTTATAAGCCGTTCTTCGTCGGCCGCGAGGCGTTCATCCGCCACGAGGCGGCGCGCGACCGCAGCCTGGTGCGCTTCCGCATGAACGAGAAGGGCGTGCGCCGGCCGGAATCGGGCGACCCGGTGCTCGACCGGCGCGGCAAGGTGATCGGCCACGTCACCAGTTGCGCCATCGACGCCGAGGGCTACCTGCTGGGCCAGGCCATCGTGCCGACGAGTCTCAGCGCGCCGGGCACGGGGCTGTACGTCTACCAGTTAGGCGGCGGGACGCGGCCGATCAAGGGCGTGGAGCGCGTCGACCTGGGCGGCAAGCTGCCCATCCCCGACGCCGCTACCGTGCAGACGCGCTTCCCGGAGCGGAAGAAGTAAGAGGCGAAGAGGTTCACGCACAGGGGCAGAGAAAGGGGTCAGGTTCTAGGCTCCAGGGGCTAGGGGAAGAGAACTCTTTCCTAGCCCCGAGCCCCTCGCCTTGGCGTGAGCTCTTCTCTCAAATTGACATGCCCCCTGCAAGAGGATAGGATCGCCAGTCAACATTGACGAGGAGTGGGACAATGCGGCGCGAAGTGCTTACCTGGTCGGACGTCGACAAGCTCATCGATTACCTGGTGCCCCAAATCCGCGGGCGCTTCGATTCCCTGGTCATGATCACGCGCGGCGGTATTGTCCCGGGCGGCATGCTGGCCGAGGCGCTGGACATCACCTACATCCTGACCGCATCGGTGCGCTTCCCATCCGACTTCCCGGGGATGCAGCCGGAGATGGTGAAGTACGCCATTCCCGAGTTCCTCCAGTTTCCCGACGACGACGTGCTGCGCGGCCGCCGCGTGCTGGTGGTGGATGACGTGTGGACGAAGGGGCGCAACAGCGTCACGGTCGCCAACCGCATCGACGCCGCCGGCGGCACGCCAGAGATCTGCGTCCTGCACTACAAGCCGTCCTACTCGCTCTACCCTGGCTACGCGCCGACCTACTACGCGGCCGTCACCGACGCCTACATCATCTACCCCTGGGAGCTTGACCGCGGCCCGGAGATGCTCGGGGCGTGGAACTAGGCAGAAGCGAATCCACAGATTACACAGATTGAAGAAGAGTCCTCTGCAGATTGAGCAGATTCGGCAGATTTTCCGGCTGATAACTGACAACTACCAACTGACCACTAAAATCTGTGGAATCCGTGAAATCTGTGGACTCTCTTCTCTGATGCGCTATCATCAGGCCCGTTAACAGGAATGTGCCCATGAAGCCGGTGACCACTGGGTCCCTGGCGGCGGAAGCCGTTGAACCGTGTCAGGTCCGGAAGGAAGCAGCACTAAAACGTCTCTTCCGGGTGCCCAGGACAACCTGGCTGGTCATCGGCCTCATGGGCACATTCGGCTCTTAAGTGGTCAAGAGTCTGGGGTCAGTTGACGACGGACGACAGACCACGGATGACGGCATGAGAAGCGCATACAACCCTCCAACCCGCTTTAGCGGGTTTTCTTTGTTAGTCGCCGGCTCCAACCGGCGGCGCGGGCCGGTCAGCCGCGGGGTTCAGGTAGCCGCTCGCCGTCCCTACCGTGCCCCAACCGGCCCGCTCCTCCTGCTTCTGGCGGCGCTGGCCCTGCTGGCGGCGGTCGGCTGTCGGCCGCCGGCGGTCGCTGTCCCCTACACCATCCTCGACGGCCAAAGCTCCATTCTGGTCGAAGGCCACTATGACACCGTTGCCGAAGTGCTGGCCGCGGCGAACGTGACGCTCGAACCGGGCGATAGCGTCTCGCCCGCGGCCGCCGCGCCGGCCCACCCGGCCACGCCCATCGCCATCGACCGCGCGTCGGCAGTCACCGTGCTGGCCCTCGACACCGTCCGCACCTACCGCACGCAGCAGGACACGCTCGGCGGCTTCCTGCGCGAGATCGACCTGACGTTGCCGGAGGGAGCGCGGCTGCTGGCCGACGGGCAGCCGGTCAGCAATCCCGACGCCGCCCCCCTGCCGGCGCACCTGGCCGTTGACCCGTATAAGACGGTCATCATCCAGGATGGCGACGACCGCCGCGCCCTGCGCACGACGGCGCTGACCGTGGGTGCAGCGCTGCTGGAGGCGGGCGTGTCTGTGGCCGCGCTGGACACCGTGACGCCGCCGCGCGAGGCCGCGCTGACGCCCGACCTGACCATTGTCGTCCAGCGCGCCGCGCCCTACGTCGTCACCGCCGACGGTCAGACGGTCGAGGTCTTCAGCGGGGCGACTGTCGTCTTCGACGTGCTGGCCGACAACGGCATCGCCCTGGGGCCGCTCGACTACACGCGGCCGCCGGTAGATGCCGCGGTGCAGCCAGGCAACGTCATCGAAGTCGTCCGCGTGACCGAGGTCATCGAAACCGAGGACGTGCCGCTGGACTTCGAGACGGTCTACGAGCCGGCGCCGGAGCTGGAAATCGACACGGTTGTGCCGGGGAGCGAAGGCAGTCCCGGCATCCTCCAGCGGCGGACGCGGGTGCGGCTGGAGAACGGCGTTGAGGTATCACGCGAGCCCGAAGGTGAGGTCGTGACCGTCACTCCGGTCAACCGCATCATTCGCTATGGCACCGCCATCGTCATGCGCACCATCGACACACCGAGCGGCCCGGTCGAGTACTGGCGCAAGGTCAACATGCGCGTCACCTCCTACACCGCCACCAGCGCGGGCAAGAAGCCCGGCGAGCCGGGCTATGGCATCACCGCCAGCGGCGTGCAGGCGGGTACGGGCGTCGTCGCCGTGGACCCGACGGTCGTGCCCTTCAAGACCTACGTCTACGTGCCCGGCTATGGCGTCGCCTTCGCCGGGGACACCGGCGGCGGCATCAAGGGGCGCTTCATCGACCTCGGCTACGACGAGGGCGAGTTCCAGTCGTGGCGCGGCAATGTGGATGTCTACTACCTCGGCCCCCCTCCGCCGGCGGAGGAGATACGGTGGATATTGCCTTAAGACAGTGTTCAGTGGACAGTGTTCAGTCGGGCCGTCTACTGACCACTGACCACTGAC
>CAZSOD010000101.1:0-12636 GCA_964608255.1 uncultured Ardenticatenaceae bacterium | reverse complement strand
TGGCGCACTCGATGCCGCCGTGGATGCGGTGGAAGCCCTCGACGGTGCGCTCGCCATAGATGAACGGCGTGTCGTTGGGATCGACGTCGGTCGTCAGCAACTGCGCGCCGTTGGCGTCGGTGCGGGCAATGAGGACGGACGGCACGCCCATCACATCGGCCGCCAGCCGCGCCGCGACCAGCTTTTGGACGAACTCGCGCGTCGGCACCAGCACCTTGCCGCCCATATGGCCGCACTTCTTGGCCGAGGAGAGTTGATCCTCGAAGTGGACGCCGGCCGCGCCCGCCTCGATCATCGCCTTCATCAACTCAAACGCGTTGAGCGAGCCGCCGAAGCCCGATTCCGCGTCGGCGACGATGGGGGCGAACCAGTAGACGCCGTCCTCGTCCTGCATGTGGTTGATTTGATCGGCGCGCTGCAGGGCGTTGTTGATGCGCTTGACGAGATTCGGCACGCTGTCGGCCGGATAAAGGCTCTGGTCGGGGTAGGTCTGGGCCGAGGTGTTGTTGTCGCCGGCCACCTGCCAGCCGCTGACGTAGATCGCCTTCAACCCGGCCTGCACCTGCTGGACGGCCTGGTTGCCGGTGATAGCCCCCAACGCCGGCACGAACGGCTCCTGCTGCATCAGCCGCCACAGCCGCTCCGCGCCCATGCGCGCCAGCGTGTACTCGATCTGCACCGAGCCGCGCAGCCGGATCACGTCTTCGGCCGAATACGGCCGGGTGATGCCCTGCCAGCGTTTATTCAGTTCCCAATCATCCTTCAACTTCGCGACATTGTATGGTTTGAACATCCTCGTCCTCCATTTAGGGGCTAGGGGCCAGGTTCCAGGGGCCGGGGAAGAACTCGCTGCCAGTCCCGCACCCCCGCCAACGCTCACGTCCCATTGCCTACTGCTTACTGACGACTGACGACCGACAACTAGTTAAGGTGTTCGTATGCCTTCAGCGTCAGAAAATCGGTGAACTGGTCGGCAACGCTGATCTCCTCGAACAGGCGGGCGGCCAGCTCGTAGTTGTTGGCGGCAAAGGCGTCCTCGCCCACCGTAGCCCGCAAATCGGCCAGCACGCCGGCGGTCATATCGCGGAACAAGTCAACGGTGATCGGCTGCCCATCCTCCAGCCTGGCGTTCGGGTTATGGAGCCACTGCCAGATCTGCGAGCGGGAAATCTCGGCCGTGGCCGCGTCTTCCATCAGGTTATAGATGGGCACGCAGCCGTTGCCGCTGAGCCAGGCGGCCATGTACTGGATGCCGACGTCGATATTGGTGCGCAGGCCGGCGGGCGTGATCGTCCCGGTGGGTATCTCCAGCAGGTCGGCGGCCGTCACATGCACGTCCTCGCGCTTGCGGAAGATCTGGTTGGGCGTCGGCATGTACTTGTCGAAAACTTCGCGGGCCAGAGGAACCAGGCCGGGGTGGGCCACCCACGTGCCGTCGTGGCCGTCGCGGGCCTCGCGCTCCTTATCGGCGCGCACCTTGGCCAGCGCCGTCTCGTTGGCCTCGGGATCATTCTTGATGGGAATCTGGGCCGCCATGCCGCCCATGGCGTGGATATTGCGCCGGTGGCAGGTCTTGATGACGAGTTGCGAGTAGGCGCGCATGAAGGGCACGGTCATGGTCACCTGGGCGCGGTCGGGCAGGAAGAACGCCGGGTGCTTCTGGAACTTGCGAATGGCGCTGAAGATGTAGTCCCAACGGCCGCAGTTCAGACCGGCCGAGTGCTCCCGCAGCTCCCAGAGGATTTCGTCCATCTCGAAAGTCGCCAGGATGTTTTCGATCAGCACCGTCGCGCGGATAGTGCCTTGAGGGATGCCGAGCAACTCCTGGGCCATGACGAAGACGTCGTTCCACAGGCGCGCCTCGAGATGGCTTTCCAGCTTGGGCAGGTAGAAGTAGGGGCCAGTGCCGCGCGTCATGAGGGCGCGGGCGTTGTGGAAGAAGTAGAGGCCGAAGTCGAACAGGGAGCCGGACAGGGGTTCGCCGTCCACCAGAACGTGCTTCTCGTTCAGGTGCCAGCCGCGCGGCCGGACGAGCAGGACGGCCGTCTTGTCGTTCAGTTGGTAGAATTTGCCTTCGGGGCTAGTGTAGGTGATGTCGCGCGCGACGGCGTCACGGACGTTGATCTGGCCCTCGAGGGTCGCCGCCCAGGTGGGCGAGTGCGCGTCCTCGAAGTCGGCCATGTAGACGCTGGCCCCGGAATTAAGAGCGTTGATGACCATCTTGCGGTCAACGGGGCCGGTGATTTCGACGCGACGATCCAGCAGGTCGGTCGGAATGGGCGCGACCGTCCAGTCGGCGGCGCGAATCTCGGCCGTCTCCGGCAGAAAATCGGGCATCACGCCGCCGTCGATTTCCTGCTGCCGCGCCACACGCCGGGCCAGTAGTTCCAGCCGCCGCCCGTTGAACGCCCGCTGGAGAGCGGCCACGAAGGCCAGGGCCTCCGGGGTCAGGATACGCGCAAATTCGGGCGTCACTTCGCCCAGCAGCTCAATGCGTTGTTCCGCCATCCGTTGCCTCTCCTTATGCGGTGCAGCACGCGAATGATAAACTTCACCTACAGCGAATATTCGCTAATTCGTGGAGCAAGTATAGGTGGATCAGCCTCTTCTTGTCAAGAAGCAGCTGGTTTCTCCTTGGTTTCTGGCGAAAATTCGCTAGACTTGGCTCCTGTATGCGTTACGCAACGTGTAACGCATTGCGTCATTATAACGCAGAGTGTCATGAGTTGTAAAGAGGATGCGAACAAATTTCCGCCGGCGGCCAGCCGCTGCCCCGGGGTGAGACACCAAGCCCATGACGGTTGACCTCATCAACATCATCTTCGGCATGAAAGTGCGCCAGGCGCGGCTGGAAGCCGGACTGACCCTGACGGAGCTGGCGCGGCAGACAGAGATGTCGCCCTCCTACCTGACCGAGATCGAGAAGGGCCGCAAGTACCCGCGCGCGGACAAGATCGTGAAAATGGCCGAAGCGCTGGGCAAGCGCTACGATGACCTGGTTTCGATCAAGCTGGCCCCGTCACTGCGCTACCTGGAGTCGGCTCTGGCTTCGTCCACAGTGCGCCGCTTCCCGTTCGAGGAGTTCGGCCTGGAGCCGGCCGATGCGCTGGGACTGCTGACGCGGGAGCCGGACCGGGCGAGCGCGCTGCTCCATGCCGTGCTGGAGATCGCCCGGCGCTATGACTTGCAGGAAGAGGAGTTCTTGCGCGCCGCCCTGCGCTCGTACCAGGAAATACACGACAACTACTTCCCGGAGCTGGAAGAGGCCGCCCAGAGCTTCACGGCCGAGTTTGGCCCGCGCTATGGCTTTGGCGAGGATTCCCTGATCACGCTGGCCGCACTCCAGGAGATACTGAAGCGCGAATATGGTTACGCCATCGACGACACGGCGCTGGCCGCCATCGAAGAGTTGCGCCCTTACCGCTCCCTGTTGCTACCGGGGCGCGCCCCGCGACTCTTCATCAACAGCCGGCTCTATGCCCGACAGGTCAAGTTCATTCTCGGCCGCGAGATCGGCTACCAGGTATTGCGCCTCAAGGACCGCTCGCTGACTTCACCGCCCGACCGCATTGATTCCTTCCAGCAACTGCTCAACGACGCGCGCGCCGCCTACTTTGGCGGGGCGTTGCTCATGCCCCGCGCTCGCCTGCTGGCCGACCTGCAAGCCTTCTTCGCCCTGCCGGCGTGGACGCCCGACCGCTTCTCGGCGATGCTGACGACCTATGAAGTGACGCCGGAAATGCTGCTCTATCGCTTCAGCGAAATCATACCCGAGTTCTTTGGCATCAAGCTCCACTTCCTGCGCTTCCATCACCCTACTGGGACGGACGATTACACGCTTGTTCGGCACCTGAACATGAACCAGCTTCTCGTGCCCAGCGGTATCGGCCTGTTTGAGCACCACTGCCGGCGCTGGCTGTCCATTCGCTTGCTCAATGAGTCAGGCGCTTCCGGCTCGTCCGCACCGCTGCCGGTTGGTGTCCAGTTGTCGGAGTTCCTGGAGACGCAGGAGCAGTTTCTGTGTCTCGGCTTCGGCCGCCGCATGGTCCTGTCGCCCCACATCGCCAGCAGCGTCATCGTCGGTTTTCGCGTCGACGCCGATCTGCGACATACGATCCGCTTCCTCGAGGACCCCAACATTCCGCGCGACATCATCCACGAGACGTGCGAGCGCTGCCCGCTGACACCCGACCAATGCCAACTGCGCGCCGCCCCGCCCGCGCTGCTGGACGCGCGCCGCGAACAGGTCGCCCGCAGGCTGGCCCTTAGCCAGCTCCAGGCGCGCTACGGCGCGGGCGATTAGCAGCCCCAAACTGTGGATAAGTGGCGAAAAGCTGTGGAAAAGCCGCGCCAGTTGGGGACATCTGGACTCGTTCTCACCTAGGCGGCCGGTGGCGCGTTAATCTGTATATGGGCGCGCCGCGCTTCTTCAGGGCCACATATGGGGGGTGCGATTGCGGTGGCCGCACATGGGCCTTTTGTCCGGGTTACGTCCGACATAAGGACCATCCCCAGGGCTTCCACAAGCGGTTCAACCGGGGAGGACAAAATATGCCGGATAGAACGGCACTGGACCGGTTTCACGCCTGTATATGGGGGTAAAAGCAGGTTATCCACGTTTCCCCAGGCCCTACTACGGACTACTAAATAAAGATGCTGGAAAGAGATCAAATGGGGATATTCTTGTTCTTGGGAGAACAGAAGGCGAGGCAAGAATAGCAAAAGGGCCGAAGAGCAACCGCTGGCGCGGCCGTCCTTCGGCCCTGCTCACAGGCGCGGCGGCGGTCAGGGTTCCACGATTGGCAGCGCAGCCAGGTCAATCTCGATCTGGATTGCCGACGCGCGAATCCACCCCGTCTGGTTCCCTGGCAGCCAGATCTGAACCCACTCGCTGTCGGCCGAGCGCCCGACGAGGACGACGCTTTGTCCGGGAACCACGCGCAGGATGGGCGCGTTCTCGTCCGACGGCGTGGCGTAGACAAACACAACGGGGATGGCCGGGGTCGGCGCGCCCGCGTCGAGCGTCGGCGCCGCGGTTGGCGGGGCTTCCTCTGTGGCCGCTGGCGTGGCGGTGCTGGTGGCCGCCGGTGTGGGCGTGGCCGGCGGGGTAACCGTCGCGGCCCCCGTGAGGGTCGCTTCACCCGTTGCGGTCGCTTCAACTGTCCCGGTCGGCTCTTCCGTGGCCTCCGCTGTGCCGCCGGGAGCGCCGGGTTTCCCGCCGGTGGGCTTGCCGCCGGCATCGGCAGTGGCTGTTGGTTCGGCCGTTTCGGTCGCGGCCGGCGCTGCGGTCGCCGTACTGGTGGCGGCCAGCGCCGGCGCGCCGGTCGCGGCCGATGGGCTGGCGACGGATGGCTGCCAGCCAACCACCTGCGGCGGAGCAATGCCCTCGATAATGGGCACATTGTCGAGCGGGACGGTCACCTGAATGATCTCGGCGGCAATCCACCCTTCGCGCCCGTTTGCCAGGCGCACCAGCACCCAGCGTGCGTCAGCCGTGCGGCCGCGGATGCCCAGCGTTTGTCCTTCGACGACGCTATCGACCGGCTCGTAGAGGAAGCCGGGGCCGGTGTAGACCAGGTAGAAGGCGGCCAGTTCCGGCGGTGGCGCGTCGAGGAAGGGGGTGATGATGGGCAGATCGTTGAGGGTTGCGGAGGGCAGGAAAGGGCTGTCGGCCGCCACCCAGCCCGCGCGGCCGTCGGGCAGGTAGACGTGGACCCAGGTGGCGGCGTCGTTGCGGCCGTTGAGGGCCAGCACATCGCCCGGCCGTGCCGTGCCCACCTGTTGGTAGAGCCCGTCCGGCCCGGCGTACACCGCAATCGGGGCGTTCGTCACAAAGGCGGTGATGCCCAGCAGGGCCACGTCCGCCACCGGCAGCGCGGCGATATTGACGGTGGTTCGCAGATAGCGGGCGTTCACCCAACCACGATAGCCGTTGTACAGTTCGACTTGGGCCCATGTCGCGGCGCGGTTGCGGCCGATGAGGCGCACCGCCTCCCCTTCCATCAAATAGGCGACGGCGGTATAGCTAACGTGGGGGCCGGAGCGCAGGTTGAGCGAACTGACATTGACCTGCGCTTCCCCATAGACGCCGGGGTAAGGATCGAGCGGCGGCTGCGCGCTCTGCGCCTGGCTGCGCTGCCAGCCGAGGAAGGCCAACGCGGCCAGGCCGAGGCCAAGGAGCAGCGCTATGGCAAGTGACGGGCGAATGCGAGGGGTGGGAATCATATTCATGGCAGGTGTGGCTCTGATGTTTGATGCCGGGGCTTTTTGGTACTGCCAAACCCTCTAAAAAGCAGTATAGGGGCGAGATTGTCAACCCGGCAAGGCTCTCGGGACATTATGATCTCATTTTTCACAGCGCCTCCGTGTCGCGGCGGGCACTGCCCGTTATTTATCGCGGGACATGAAGCGGGTTAGCAACGCTGCCCCGCAGGCGCGGTTCGTAAATGCGCCGGCTCATGGCTATAATACGCCTCTGGCATTGCGCGAAGAATTACGATGGAGTGGATCGCCGCGGCCCGTGAGGGCAATTCGCGAGCCGTTGCCCGGCTCATCACCCAAGTCGAGCGAAGTGCCCCGGATGCCCAACTGATCATCCGGGCCATTTATGCGGCCACGGGTTCGGCCCACGTCATTGGCGTCACCGGACCGCCCGGCTGCGGCAAGAGCAGCCTGGTCAACGAACTGGCGAAAGCGTTCCGGCGGCGCGAAGCGCGCGTCGGCATCGTTGCCGTTGACCCCAGCAGCCCCTTCAGCGGCGGGGCCATCCTTGGCGACCGGGTGCGGATGCGCGATCTGAGCGGCGACGAAGGCGTGTTCGTGCGCAGCATGGCCTCGCGCGGCAGCCTCGGCGGCCTGGCGCGCGGCGTCGCGGCGGCCGTGAAGGTGCTCGATGCCGCCGGCTATGGCGTCATCCTCGTCGAGACGGTGGGCGCGGGCCAGGCGGAGATCGAGATAGCCACCACGGCCCATACGACCGTTGTTCTGGAAGCCCCGGGTATGGGCGACGATGTGCAGTCGATCAAGGCCGGCATCCTCGAGATCGCCGATATTCTGGTGGTCAATAAGGCTGATCTGCCCGGCGTGGGTCGAGTGGTCAAGTCGCTGGAGATGATGCTCCATCTGGGGCTGGACCGTGCCCCTGTTAGCGACCCCCATCCCACCGACCCAGTTGTTGCCCCCGCCGCACCCGACGACCGGCGCGGTTCGCCGGCCGGCTGGCCCGTCCCCGTGATGCAGACAGTGGCGACGACGGGGCAGGGCGTGGAGGAACTGGCCGCGGCCCTGGTTCGCCATGCCGAGTACCTCAAGTCATCCGGCGGTTGGGCGGCCCGCGAATGGGCGCGCAGCCGGGACGAGATCGAACATCTGGTGCGTGACCGGTTCATCGACCATCTGGCCGCGGCTCTGCCCGCGGCCGAGCGCGCCGGCTTGGTCGCCGCCGTTGCTGAGCGTCGTCTTGACCCCTATACCGCGGCCGACCGCCTGTTTGCCGGCGCGACGGCCGCGCTGGGCGCGCCCCAACCCTAGCCGCGGCGCATTGGAGCATCCATGTACGGTGACATCAAACTTTATGCCGGCTCCGCCTGCCCTGAATTGGCCCAGCGCGTGGCGGATTACATCGGTATCCGCCTGAACCGCTGGACAATCACGACCTTTCCGAACGAGAACATCTTCATCCGCCTCAACAGCAGCGTGCGCGGTCAGGACGTCTACCTCATCCAGACGCATGATCGGCCAGTTCATAACAACATCATGGAGATGCTCATCGCCATCGATTGCTTCAAGCGGGATTCGGCCGGAAGGGTGACGGTTGTCATTCCCTATATGTCCTATTCGCAGAGCGACAAGAAAGACCAGCCGCGGGTGCCCATCACTGCCCGGCTGCTGGCTGATATGATCGAGGTTGCCGGGGCTGACCGCTGGATCACCATTGACCTGCATGCCGGGCAGATACAGGGTTTTTACAAGATCCCCGGCGACTCTCTGACCGCGCTGCACATTATCTGCAATTACATTCGTCGAAAGAACCTCGACGCGACTGTCGTGACGACCGATCTGGGGTTCGCGAAAGGCGGCCGCAACTACGCCGCGGCCCTGGGCTTCTCGCTGGCGTTCGTGGAAAAGCGGCGCGCCGGCAACGACAGCGGCCGCGAGGCGCTGACGCTCATCGGCAGTGTAGCCGGCAAAGATGTGCTCATCGTCGATGATCTGGTCGATACTGCCGGCTCGGTGCAACAGGCGGTCGAGGTCGTCCGCGCCCACGGCGCGCGCGACGTCTACCTCGCCTTCACCCACCCCGTGCTGTCGCCGCCGGCCATCGAGCGACTCAGCCAACTCGACATCAAGGAGATCGTCACGACCGACACGCTACCCATTACGCCGGAGAAGCGGCTGCCGAACCTGACCGTCTTGTCAGTGGCCGAGTTGCTTGGAGAGGTTATCATGCGCTCGCACGAAGGCCGGAGTGTGGGCGAGTTGTTTAACGAGTAGGGGTAGACCTGCGCGTCTGCCCGTGAGGCACACGCTCGGACCAGAAGGGCGCACACGCAGGTGCGCCCCTACAGAACGGACGCGCTCCTACAGAGTGAGAGTCGCAGGTTAGGAAATCCGCGCCGCACTGGCCATTGTACCTATAATAGATTCCGCCATGTTCAAGAAGATACTCACCTCCATCGTCGGTGACGCGAATAAGAAGGTCATCAACCGGCTGCGGCCGACCGTAGCCGAAATCAACGCTCTCGAGTCGGGTCTCGAACTGCTGTCAGATGACGACCTGCGCGAACGTTCGTTGGCGCTGAAAGAGCGCGCCACCGGCGGCGAGGAACTCGATGACCTGGTGCCGGAGGCTTTCGCTCTGGTGCGCGAGGCCTCGCGTCGCGCCATCGGCCTGCGCCACTATGACGTGCAGCTCATGGGCGGCATGTTGCTCCACCAGGGTGAAGTCCTGGAGATGCGCACCGGCGAGGGCAAGACGCTCGTCGCCACCCTGCCGCTATACCTCAACGCGCTGACCGGCAAGGGCGCCCACCTGGTCACGGTTAACGAGTACCTGGCCCGGCGCGACGGCGGTTGGATGGGCAAGGTCTACCATGCCCTGGGCCTTTCCGTCGGCGTCATCGGCCCGCTCCAGTTTTCGGCGCTGTTCGATCCAGAGTACGTCAACCCGGGCGCCGAGCTGGAAGACGAGCGGCTGGTTCACTGGCGGCCGTGCACGCGCCAGCAAGCCTACCAGGCCGACATCACGTATGGCATCAGCAGTGAGTTTGGTTTCGACTATTTGCGCGACAATATGGCCGTCAGCAAGGACCAGCTTGTCCAGCGTGGCCTGAGCTTTGCCGTTATCGACGAGGTGGACAACATCCTCATCGACGAGGCGCGGACGCCGCTGATCATCTCCGGCCCGGCCGGGCGCAGCAGCAGCGACTACTCGCGCTTCGCCGATTACGTTCGCCGGCTGCGGCCGAACACCGCCGAAGAGGATGAGGAACCCGACGGTCATTACGACATCGATGAAAAGAGCCGCAGTGTCAGCCTGACCGAGATGGGGATCGCCGAAGTCGAGCGCCGCATCCCGGAGATGGACCCAGAGGCGGGCGACAGCCTCTATGACCCGCGCTTCTTTCACCTGACCTACTACCTCGACAACGCGTTGCGCGCCCAATACCTCTTCAAGCGCGACGTGGACTACGTCGTCCAGGGCGACGAGGTCATCATCGTCGACGACTTCACCGGCCGCCTAATGCCCGGCCGACGCTACTCCGACGGCCTGCATGAAGCCATCGAAGCCAAGGAAGGCGTCGATGTTAAGCGCGAGACGGTCACCGTCGCCACCATTACCCTGCAAAACTACTTCCGGCTCTACGAGAAGCTGGCCGGCATGACCGGTACGGCCCTGACCGACGCCGAGGAATTCGAAAAGATCTACGAGTTGGGCGTCACCGCGCTGCCAACCAACGTCGAATACATCATCGACACGGGCGAAATGGGGCTGGAGACGCACCGCGACAAACTCGACGGCGCGGAGGCCATTTCCTACGTTGAGCCCAGCACTGGCCAGCCCGTCTTTTACAAGCGCGTCGACTTTGCCGACCAGGTCTACGGCACGGTCAGCGCCAAGGACCAGGCGATCATCAACGAAATTCGGCGCGTTCACGAAGCGGGGCGGCCCATCCTCGTCGGCACGACCTCGGTTGAGCACTCCGAGACGATCGCCCGGCTGCTGAACCGCGAGGGCATCCGCCACAACGTGCTGAATGCCAAGATGCACCAGTCGGAAGCGCTCGTGGTGGCCCAGGCAGGACGCAAGGGCGCGGTCACCATCTCGACCAACATGGCCGGCCGCGGCACCGACATCCTGCTGGGCGGCAACGCGGAAGGGCTGGCGGCCGAGGCGCTGGAGAACGAGATGTTCGACCGGCCGATGCTGGGCCAACTGGCGCTGAAGCTGGTAGCCGAAGGCGAGAACGCGGCCCGGGAAGTGGCCCGCCAAAGCAACCGGCTGACCGAGGACCTGGTAGATGCCCTGGTCGAGACGAAAGCCCACTTCGACGCCGCCATGGCCGAGATCGAGCAAGTGCAAGTCGTCGGCTACCTGGCGCGGACGCTGCAAGAGCCTTACGGCATCGACTACAACGAACTGCTCAACACGCTGCGCTTCGTGCGCGCCGGCGAGCTGGGACAGGCGCGCGCCTACGTCGAAAGCATCGACAAGGACGTGGCGCTGGTCGATGAGATCCTGCGCCGCCAGAATGAGCTTATTCGCTGGCAGAACATCCACACGGATGAAAAGCTGTCCGCCCAGTTCCTGGCCGAGCAGGTGTTCGAACGTCACTACAACGCGCGCGCCGCGCTTATACGCGCCGTGCTAGGCGGCCGGCCGGACGAGGCGCAAGAACTCGTCAGCCACATCCCCGGCCTGGCGCCGCGTCACATCGCCCGCATCCAGGAATTGCGCGAGCAGGCGCGGCGCGACAAGGAAGAGATCTGGCGGCTGGGCGGCCTCCACGTCGTTGGCTCGGAGCGGCACGAATCACGGCGCATCGACAATCAGTTGCGCGGCCGCGCCGCCCGCCAGGGCGACCCCGGCTCATCGCGCTTCTTCCTGTCTCTTGAGGACGACCTGATGCGCCGGTTCGGCGGCGAGCGGCTCAAGGGCTTCATGACCCGCACCAACATCCCCGAGGACATGCCTATCGAGAGCGGCCTGCTCGACCGGATCATCGAAAGTTCCCAGGAGCGCGTGGAGGGTTACAACTTCGACATGCGCAAGAACGTCGTCGAGTACGACGACGTGATGAGCAAACAACGTCAGGCTATCTATGGGGAGCGCCGGGCCATTCTGATGGGCGAGGAGTTTGACCTCGACCAGAAGGTGGACGCGGCCTTCGACCAGGCCATCGCCGAACTGATCGACCATTACATCGACGACTATCCCGGCTTTATCCGCGGTGAAGTCGAGCGTGTGGTGGGCGACTTCACCACCGACGCTACGAACACGGTCAACGTGGTCGCCGTGTTGCGCCGCCTCGGCCCGCTGCTGCCGCTCATGGCGGAGCTGGATCGGGCCGAGTTGGAGCAGACGCCCCCCGACCGGCTGACGGGCAGGCTTGTCTCGTTGGCCCACGAGCAAGAGCGGCAGGGCACGAACCTGCTCCAGTTGCTCCAGGCGATGGGACGCTTCTTGCCGCTGGTACCGCCCGCGCCCAACCTAGGCGCACTGGCGACTCACAAGGGTGGCCAGGTGCAAACGCGCGAGCGTTACCGGACAGAGTACGTGGCCCAGGTGAATTCACTCTACAACGAGTTCCTGGCCGAGTACATCGAGCAGGCCGACCGCGAGGCCATCTGGGGCGAAGCGGAGACGGAGATCGAACGCGCCTTCAGCCAGTTCAGTCTCGACGGCCTCTCGATCAAAAACATGGAAGAGCGCCAGAAGCACTTCCGCGCTCACCTCGATGAGGTATTGCGGAACCTGCTGCTGCAAAGCCTCCAGGCGCTCGACGGCGAGCAATTAAGCGAGGCGCTGGAGAAGTACGTCGATCTGCAGCAGACCAAGTGGCGGCAGTTTATCGGCGACGAAGAGTATCAGAACTACCAGCGGCTGCTGCTGCTGTCGGCCATCGACCGCGAGTGGCGCGATTACCTGACCGCCATGGATGACTTGCGGCGCGAGATCGGCTTGCAGGCCTTCGGCCAGCGCGACCCGAAGATCGAGTATAAGAAGCAGTCGTTCGCCATGTTCGCCGACATGCGCAAGAACATCGACCGCGACATCGCCGACCGCTTCTTCCGCGAGATCTCCGGCCACCAGGCGTTCATCCAGCAGCAGCAGCGGGAAGTGGCCTACAAGGTACAGTCGCAGGATGCCGGCTACCAGACCGTGAAGCGCGAAAAGGGCAAGGGCACGGAAGTGCGCAAGGACAGCCCCGACGTCGGCCGCAATGATCCGTGTCCCTGCGGCAGCGGCCGGAAGTATAAGAACTGCCACGGCCGGCCGGGCATGGGCGCGGCCACGGCCGGCGGCAACGGAGCGAAGGCGGCCAACGGCCAGCCGCAGGGCCAGGCCCCGCGGCCGTCGGGCCAGAGCGGCAAGAAGCCGGCCCAGCAGCAGCACAAGAAGAAGGCGCGGCGGTA
>CAZSOD010000100.1:0-12833 GCA_964608255.1 uncultured Ardenticatenaceae bacterium | reverse complement strand
AGCACCATCATCCGGGCGCTGGCCGTCGAAGACCTGGACAAGCGCGGCCTGCTGCGGCCGCTTTTCCACGAGTTGTCCGTGGGCATTGTCCTCGGCCTGGCCATGGGCATCGTCGCCTACGGCCGCGCCCTGCTGTGGGGCACAGGGCAGGCGGTGGCCCTGACCGTCTCCGTCGCCATCTGCACCATCGTCATCTGGGCCAACGCCCTGGGATCGCTGCTGCCCATCCTGGCCCACCGGCTCAAGATCGACCCGACGGTGGTCTCCGGCCCGGCCATGAGCACGCTGGTCGACGCGACCGGGCTGTTTATCTACTTCACGATCGCCGGCATTGTGCTGGCGCTTTAGCCGGCGACCATTTTTCGCTCGTAGTCCGGCGCTTCAGCGCCGGTTTTCAACGCCGGCCAGCGGGAAAGCGCCGGACTACGAGCCGCGAGCCTTATCAGTTCCGCAACACGGCGGGCAAGACGATCCGGTATGTCCCCGATCCCGGTTCCTCGATGGTGACGCTCCACACGGCGCTCCAATCGCCCATCACGTCGCAGCCGGCGATCTGGTTGCCGCCGCGCACCATCCAGTAGTACACGTCCGGCGCTAGCGGGTCAGTCGTGTACTCCGGGTCCGTCGGCAGGCCCACCACCAGCGCGTCGCTGACGTCCGCTTCGCGGCCGATGCGAATCTCATACATGGAGGCGTTGGCCGCGGGACTCCAGCTAAACGTCGGCGAGCCGTCTTTCGTGGTACCGCCGTCAACCGGGGCTACCAGGTCGGGCACGCCGGGCGTCAGGCATTCGACGACGTTGACCGTGAACGACCACGCGTCGCTCCAGGGGCCATCCTCGCCGCCGGCCGCGGCCCGCACGCGCCACCAGTACGTGCCGTTGTCCAGCGGCGAAGCGGGAGTGACGGACGTCGTATTCAGATTGGACTCGTTCAGCACCAGATTGCCGAAGCCCTGATTCGTGGCAACCTGTACCTGGTAGGTTTCCGCGCCGTCGACGGCCGACCACTCCAACGTGGGCGTGTCCGTCGCCAGCGTTGCGCCGTCGGCCGGGGCGATCAGCGCCGGCGCGTCCAGCAGGGTGTCCAGGGCGCTGAGCGCGGCGAAGGCGTCAGCGATGCCCGCGCCGCAAAAGCTGGTGTCGCAACTGCTGCCCGCCGGAAATTCGCGCGCGGTGGTCTGGAGCACGTCGAGCACCTGGTCGGGGGTCAGGTCCGGCTTGTAGCCAAGGATAAGCGACACCAGCCCGGCCACGTGGGGCGTAGCCATGCTCGTGCCCTGATAAAAAGCCAGCGCATCGGCGCCCGGCCCTTTTGCGCCGGCATTCAGCGTGGAGAGGATGCCGTTGGCCGAATTGCCCGACGTGTCGCCGCCGGGGGCGCTGATCTCGATGGTGCTGCCGTAGTTGCTGTACCAGCTCATATCGCCCGTGCGGTCGGTGGCGGCCACGGTAATGACGTGGTTGCAATTGCCCGGGCGATAGCCGGAGGCGTCGTCGGCCGAGTTGCCCGCGGCGACGACAACCACGACGCCCGCCGCGGCGATGTCGTCCAGCGCGGTCTGGTACGTTATGGAGCACGCGCCGCTGCCGCCCAGGCTCAGGTTGAGCACGTCGGCCGGGTGGCTGTTGGGCGGCGCGCCGGGCACGGGCAGGCCGGACGCCCAGCGCATGCCGTCGGCAATGTCGGACGACCAGCCGCCGCAGGTGCCCAGGACGCGAACGGGCAGAATGCCGGCCGCCCAGTTGACGCCGGCGACGTCGCTGTTGTTGTTGGAATTGGCGGCGATGGTTCCGGCGACGTGGGTTCCGTGCCACGAACTCTTGAGCGCCGGGCTGCCCCCGTAGCACTGGCCGACGAAGTCGGTCCAGTCGCCAGGGTCGGATGGGTCGGCGTCGCGGCCGTCACCGTCGTTGGACGTCGGTAAATCGTTGATGAAGTCGTAGCCGGGCAGGATGCGCCCGGCAAGGTCGGCGTGGGGGCGAATGCCGGTGTCGATGACGGCCACGACAGTGCCCGCCGCGCCAGTCGAGATGTCCCAGGCCTGTTCGAGGTTGAGTCCCTCGGCGCTGCCGGGCGTGTAGCGATAGTGCCACTGTTCGGCGAAGCGGCTGTCATTGGGCGAGCTGGTGGCGCTGAGCGGGCCGGCTTCTTGCGCCGGGCGGCCGACAAGCTGCATGCGCGCGTCCGGCTCGGCGTAGATGACATCGGGCAGCGCGGCCAGGCTGCGGCTATAGGCGGCTACCTGCGCCTCGGGCGCGGGCGCGGCGAGCTTCAGCACGTAAGCGTTGCCCGACATGGGCCGGTAGATCGTGAGCGGCACGCCGGCGGCCGCGCTCAGCCGGTCCACAAGCCTGTCGCCGGCGGCGGCCGAAAGGCGGGCCGGGTCAGAAGCCCCGGCAAACCTGATGATGATCTGGTCGGTCGGCAGATTGGCCGGCATCTCCATGAGGGGCCGGGGAATGCTCGCCGTGCTCTCGTCGAGGCGCGCCGCTTGAGCTGGACCAGCGCCCAGCAACACCACCAGCGCGGCCAGGACCGCTGTCAGGGCCACCAGATGGAGCGAACCGTGCGCCGCAAGGCGGGCGCGCCGATGGAAGGGGGGTGTGGTTTTCATCGTTTTCTCCCACTGAATTCCGACGTCGGCGCCGCGTGGCCAGGGTGAGCGGGCCGGACGGCTACCGCGAACCGCGCGGCAACTATAGCGCATGGAGGGGACTGGTAGCAAGGGGACGGGGATGAGGGCGGCCGCCGGGGCGGGGCGATGGGGTCGCGGGGCGATGGGGTGGGGACGCCTGACGCTGCTAGCGAACGCTGTTGAGGATTTCCGCGACGATGGCATCGAGATCGGCGGCGGGGCCATCGGGCGCGCCGCCAAGGCCCTCCAGCGCGGCCAGCGCTTGCGGCCGGGTCTGGCTCTCGGTTGCCGGGTGGTTGAGAATGAGCCGCAGGACGGCCGCCGCCTGCTCGCGCGCGCTCCGGGCAGCCAGCAGGCGACCGTAGACGAAAAGGAGCACGGTGACGCGCGGCAGCAAACCCAGGCGCCAGGCCACGGCCATGCCCTCGCGCAGGTCGGACAGCGCGCCATCCAGATCGCCCCGGTCGACTCCCGCCTCGGCCAGATTGCCCAGCGCCATGACCACCTGTTCGGAACGGCCCAGTTCGCGGTAATGATCCAGGGCTTCGCGGTAGTAGGCCAGCCCTTCTTCGAAGCGGCCATCGCGGTGGGCCAGCGCGCCGAGGTTCATCAGCGCCGTGGCTTCGCGCTCCAGGTTGCCCGTGTCGCGCGCGAGTGCGAGACACGTCTCGTAATAGGAGCGAGCGGTCGCCAGATCGCCCTGGAGGTAGGCCATCGTCCCCAGGCGGTTGAGGGCCATCAACTCCAGCGTGGTGTTGCCGAGGGCCTGGGCCAGGCTCAGGCTCTCCGTGATGTAGGTGTGGAGCGTCTCCATGTCACCTACCTTCCAGGCGACGTCGGCCACGCCATAGAGAACCTGTGCCAGCGTGTCGGTGTCGGCCGCGCGCGCCAGCGGCAGGCTATAGGCCAGCAGCATCCGCGCCTGGCCGTAGTCGCCGCGGCTTATGGCGACGCGGCTGAGCCAGTAGAGGGCGGTCGCCTGGACGCGGCCGTCGCCGGCGCGGCGGGCGAAGTCGCGGGCGAAGAACAAGGCCCGTTCCGCGGCCGGGAAGTCGCCCAGATTCCAGCAGACCGCGCCTAGCTTCAGGCGCAGGGCGCTGATCGTCTCCTCCGGCGGCGCTGCCTCGTCGTGGCAGAGCGCCAGGGCCCGCTCGAAAGCGGCCCGCGCCGAGGGGTAGGCGCCGCTGCGTTGCGCCGCGTCGCCCGCCCGCTCCAGATAGGCGGCCGCCCGCGCGTTGGCGCCGGCCTGGACATAGTGCTCGGCGATCAGGCCCAGGTATTCGCCCAGGCGGCCGCCGGCGTTCAGTTCCAGCCAGCGGGCGACGCGAGCGTGATAGCCGCGCCGCGCCCGCAATAGCACCGTCTCATAAGTCACCTCGCGCAACAGGTTGTGGCGAAAGCTGTATTCGGCCGTCCCGGCGAAAGCCGAACGTTCGCGGCGCACAATCAGTTCGCGCCGGGCCAGCGAGTCCAGGAGTGCCGGCAGAGCGTTGTTGGCCCGCCCGGGGCCTTCCGCCTCGTCGCCGCCCGTCAGCAGGGCCCGCACGGCGTCATCCCAAAAGGTGCGGCCGACGACGGCCGCGCGCTGCAGCACGTCGCGTTCGGCGCGCGGCAAGCCGTCTAGGCGAGACTGAAGCAGCCCTGTCAGCGTCGCCGGCACCCTGAGACCGGCCAGCCGGTCGGCGCGGATGCGCCAGCGGTCACCGGGGGACGAGGGACGAGGGCCGAGCGGCGAGTCATGCGGCAGCGGCGCGTGACGCGTGGCGAGTAGCGATGGGGACTCTCCCTCGGCTGCCACTGGCCACTCGCCCGCCCCTTCATCACTCGTCGCCCGCCGTTCATCGCTCGTCACCTCGATCACCCCCTGCTCGATGAGCATCTTGACCAGTTCCTCGATGTAGAAGGGGTTGCCCTCGGCGCCCTCAACCACCAGTTCGGACAGAGCCTCGGGCACTTCGTCGGCCCGTTGCAGGATCTCGTCTACCAGGGCCCGGCTGGCGGCGGGGTCGAGCGGGCCGAGGCGGATGGTCTGGAAGTCGGGCAGGCTCGCGCCCCAACCGGGCCGTCGCTCGAACAGCGACGGCCGCGTCAGGCAGATGATCAGCAGGTGGGCGGGCGCGCCTTCGCCGGCGGCGGCCGCGGCCAGCTGGTCGAGCAAATCGAGCGAGGCGTCGTCGGCCCAGTGGATGTCCTCCAGCAGAATCGCCATGCCCCGCTCGGCGGCCAGGATGCGCATGAAGCGCAAGAAGTAGGCCCGCGCCAGGGCGGCGAAATCGGGGCTGTCGGCCAGGCGCGCCACCACGGGACTGGTGGAGAAGTCGAAGCCCAGCCAGTGGCCGACGATGTCGGCCTGGTTTGCCGCCTGTTCGCGGGCGGCCGCGTCCTCGCTCGCGGGCCGCGGCTGCGCGGCGAAGCCCTGCCGGAACTTGTTGAGAGCCACGCCGGGGCTGTCGCTGTCGAGGATATCGAAGCGAAAGGCGAACAGGTCGCGCCAGAGGCTGAAGGGCACGCTCTGGAGGGCGGGCGCGGCGCGGCCCTTGAAGTAGCGCACGCGCTCCGGGCGCAGTTCCACCCAATTGTCGAACTCGTAGAGCAGCCGGCTTTTGCCGACGCCCGCTTCGCCGATGATGGCGACCACGCGCGTCTCGGCCGTCGTCACGACTTCCTGGAACGCCGCCTGGAGCCGCGCCAGTTCGACATCGCGGCCGACCATGCGCGTCTCGATGCCCTCCACGCCGCGCGTGGCCAGCCGGAAGGCGCGGGGCTTGGGCTGGAGGATGACGTAGGCCGCTACCGGCTCGTGGCGGCCGCGGATTTGCAGCGCCCCGAGCGGGCGCACCTCAAACACGCCACGAACGTGGCGGTAGGTGTTGTGGGCGATGAGGACGCCGCCCAGTGGCGCGGCGTGTTCCAGCCGATTGGCCAGATTGACCGTGTCGCCCATAGCCGTGTATTCGCGGGTCAGACCCACCCGGCCGAGGAGCACCGGGCCGGTGTTGATGCCGACGCGCAGGGCCAGGGAGATGTCGGCCGGCAGGCGGTGCTGGCTCAGCAGCGTAGCGCTGAAGGCGGCGACCTCGGCCTGCATGGCCAGCGCGGCCCGAATGGCGCGTTCCGGATCATCCTCGCGGGCCGTATCCACGCCCCACAAGGCCATCACCGCGTCCCCGATGTGCTTGTCGATACGGCCGCCGTGGCCGGTCACCACGCCGTCGAGCCGGCCCCACAGCGCGTTGATGATCTCCGTGACCTCCTCGGCGTCCATCGTTTCCGAGAGGCTTGTGAAGCCTACAACGTCGGCAAAGAGAACCGAAGCTTGCTTGCGCTGCTGGTCAGGCGCGGCCGGGCCTTCCAGCGCCGCGAGCTGGCCGCGCATGGCTGTCAGCGCCGACTCGACAACTGCGTCGCCCAGGATCGGCCGCTGCGCCTCGATAGCCGCCATGGCGGCCTCTAACTGGGCGATGTCGCCGGTCGGGTTCATGCGCCAATTGTACCAGAGGCGCGCAGAATGATTTCATTCCGGCGGCCGCCGCCGTCGCGGATGGCGCGAACGGGGCCGGCCGGAACGCGGCGGTCGCTAGGCCGCCCCAATGGGCCCGATCTCGTTCGCCAAAAACTGATCAGCCTGCGCCAGGATGGCGGCCCGCTCAGCCTCGGAGAGGCGGGCCAGACCGAGGACCGCGGGGCCGAACCGCGGGTTGGCCCGCAGGCGCGCTTCGTGGCGAATGAGGAAGGCCCAGTAGAGGAAGTTGAAGGGACAGGCTGACGCTCCGGTACGCGTCTTTGGGTCAAAGGGGCAGGCGGCGCAGTGGTCGCCCATCCGGTTGATATAGTTGGCCGAGGCGATATAGGGTTTGGTGGCGGTCAGGCCATCGTCGGCGTTCAGGGCCATGCCGAGCACATTGGGGGGCATGACCCAATCATAGGCGTCGATGAAAACGGCGCGAAACCACTCATTGGCCACCGCGGGCTGGACACCGGCCAGCATGAGGAAATTGCCCAGCAGCATGAGCCGCTCGATGTGGTGGTTATAGCCGGTCGCCAGGGCCCGGCCGAGAGCATGGCGCAGGCAGGCCATATCCGTCTTGCCCGTCCAAAAGGAGCCCGGCAGCGGCCGCGTTGCGTCCCACGCGTTTCGCGCCGTCAGACCCGGGCCTTGCCGCCAGTACTGCCAGTACATGAACTCGCGCCAGCCGAGAATCTGGCGGACGAAGCCCTCGACCGACGGGAGCGGCGCGCGGCCGTCGCGGTAACGCGCCTCGGCCGCCCCGATGACTTCCAGTGGTTCGAGCAGGCCCAGGTTCAGGTAGGGCGACAGCAAGGAGTGATAGACGCTGTGGCTGCGCCGCGTCATGGCATCCTGGTTGGGTCCGAAGTGGGGCAGGCGTTCATCCAGAAAATGCTGGAGCGCGTCGAGAGCCTGGCCACGCGTGACGGCGTAACGCGGCCAGCTCGATAGCGCGGGCGGCTCGCCGGTCGCAGCCGGGCTGGTCTCTAGCTCAGCCAGGACGGCCAGCGTCAGCGCATCCGGGGCGTAGGCGGCGTCCGGCGGCAGGATGGCGTTTCGCGACAGCGGGCGGCGGTTTTCCGCGTCGTAATTCCAGCGGCCGCCCGCGGGCTGGCCGGCGTCCATGAGGACGTCGAAATGACGGCGCATGGCCCGGTAGAAGGTTTCCATGACGTAGCGCCGGTCGGGTTGGGGTTCGGGTATCGGGTTGAAGCGGCCGGTGAGAAACTGCGTGTTGGGCAAGAGGGTGACGGGCAGATCCAGGCGGCCGGACAGGTCGTGTTGAAAGGCGCGGCCGGCGTGGCTGGCGGCGGCCATAGCCAGCAGGCTGGCGGGCCGGTAGCGGGCGACGTGGTCGCGCAGCCCCGCGCCAAACGTCGGCGCGCGCCGGTAATCGACCTCGTAGCCGCGCTGCCGCAACCCGTCCGCGTAGTGACGCATGGCGCTCAGCAGCAGCGCGAGCTTGGCTTTGCCATAGGGGCGGCGCGCGAGGGCCGCGGCGCTTTCGATCAGCAGCACGGCCCCGACCTCGCGCTCGCCGCCGGCGATTAGAGCGGGGTGGCCGGCAAGTAACTGGTCGCCCAGAATCCAGACGGTGGCGGTCATGGCGTCGCGAACTCAGCCCCTAAGCCGGACGGGCGGGATCGGTGGTATGGCGTCGAGGAGAATAGGCGGGTGATGACAAGCGACCGCCCCTTTCCCGTCGGGCTTGCAGGCATCCTGGCCCTCGCCAGCCCGCGCGGCCCACTGGCCACCATGCGCGCCCACGCGTCTCTCTATCCGGCAATGCTGTATTCGTAGCGCCCGCGCACCGGGTCGTTCTCGGCGTAGCGGCTGAGGCGGAAAAGGCGGCCGTCCCCGAAATACGGGTCGCTGACGCCCAGCACGCGCTCGGCCATGAGCCGCCCGACGGCCGGGCCCAGCTTGAAGCCGTGGCCGCTGGAGCCGCAGCACAGGTAAAAGCCGCTGCCGGCCGGCGCTTCGTCCATGATCGGGTGCCAGTCGGGCGTGATGTCGTAGAGCGCGGCGTAGCCGCCGGCGCTGTCGCTCATTTCCATGGCCGGGAAGCGGTTGACCAAGCGCTCGCCTGTGTCGAGGATGAAGTCGGTGTCCACGCCTTCGTTGTAGCGGTCGGGGTTGACAATGGCGTTGGCCTCTTCGGGATCGACAAGGCCGACGAGGGTCAATCCGCCGGTTTCGCTGCGGAAGTAGGTCGCGTTGATGAAATCGACGATGACCGGATGCGCCGCCTCGTAGCCGGTTGGCCGCTTGAAGAACGAAACCTGGATGCGGCAGGCGTTGACCGGGATGTCGATGCCGGCCATGCGCGCCACGCGCGCGCCCCACGGCCCGGCGCAGTTGACCACCGCTGGCGCGGACAGGGTCGGCCCGCTGGTCGTGACGCCGGTGACGCGGCCGCCCTGTTGCGTGATGCCCGTCACCGCCGTGTTGGTCAGCACCCGCACGCCGGCGCGCTTGCAAGCCTGGGCGAAGGCGCTCACGGTCAGATAGGGATCGGCGTAGCCGCTGTCCTCCTCCCAGGCGGCAGCGACCAGGTCGGCCGTATCGAGGCCGGGCATGAGCTCGCGCAGCGCCTCGACCGGCAGCAGTTCGGTACGGATGCCGACGGAGCGCTGGAGGGCGATGTTGGCTTCCAGCCCCTCGCGGTCCTTGGCGGCCACGAGGGCGGCGAAGCCCGTGCGCCGGAAGCCGCACTCGCCGCCAATTTGCTCCTCGAAGTCGCTGAACACGCCCAGGCTATAATGGGCCATGCGGGCAGTCAGTTCATTGGAGTAATGCTGGCGGATGATGGCCGAGGAGCGGCCGGTGGGGCCGTCACCGATGTTGTCTTTCTCCACCAGGGCAACCTTGACCCCGGCGCGGGCGAGATGAAGGGCGGTGCTGCAACCATTGATGCCCCCGCCAATGATGATGACGTCATAGTTGTCGGACATGGCTTTGCTCCTCTACTGCGCTATACCCCGCGATTGGGCTCCCCTGTCGGCGGAAGTATAGCACGGCGGGGCCGGGAGGGTATGAATTGGCGCCGCGGCTTGGTGGTTGCCCGGCGCTTCGGGCAGCCGGCAGCGGACGAGCGCGGCAGCCGGGGCTATGAACCGGACAAGAGGCTCATCACTGCGGGTTGGCCGCGCAACGAGGTAACCAGCTCATCGGGCCACAGGTTGTCGAGAACAAAGCGCAACTCCTCGCGCGCCTCATCCCGCGCGACACGCCCGGCCTCCCTATCGCCCAGCGCGTCTTCGATCTCCGCCAGCAGGGCAAGGCCGCGCCACAGACCGCCGCGCGCGCCAAGACTGCGCGCCAGGGCTACTGTGTCCCGCAGCCGGTCGCGCGCCTCGGCCGGGCGGCCGAGAGCGGCCAGCGCGCGCGCCCAATACAGGCCAACGCCCGGCAGCCACACGCGGGCTCCCCGCTCCGCCCAGTGGTCGTTCGTCGCCTCTGCCAGGGCCAGAGCGTGGGCGGGGTCGCCGGCGGCCAGGGCGTACTCCAGCCGGGCAGTATAGACGTCGTACTCGGCGTACATGAGCTGGCGCTCCAGATTGGCCAGCGGATCGGCCAAGACCGCGGCCGCCTCCTCGGGCTTGCCCTGGGCCAGCAGGCCCATCGCCAGCCGTCCAAGGCACATGGCGGCGAACTGCGGCAGGTGGGCGCGGCCGATCTCCAGACCGGCGCGGGCCAACTCCACCGCCTCATCCGACCGGCCCAGCTCTTGCAGGAGTGTGGCCAGGAAGGCCCGGGCCAGCAATTGGCCGCCGAGGAAGCCGGAATCGCGCGCCTCTTCGATGGCCTGACGGAGGCTGGCGATCCCGTCGCCAAGATGGCCTAAATAGCCCAGCGTCAGGCCGCGGGTGCCGCGAGCAAACGCCTGCCCCCAGCGATTGCCGATGCGCGTGGCAATGGCCAGCCCCTCCTCGGTGTAGGCGAGCGCCGCCGGCAGTTCGCCGTTGATAGCGGTCCAGACCGCACAGCCGCTCAGGCTATCGGCGAGCATGGGCAAGTTGTCGAGCGCGCGCCAGTAAGCCTGGGCTTCGGCCAGCAGCCGGCGCGCCAGTTCCAATTGTCCGAGCGTGCCGTAGAGCTGGCCCAGGTCGTTCAGCAAGTAAGCCGTCTCCTCAGCGAGTCCCATCTCGCGGGCGATTCCCAGCGCTCGCTCGCCGTTGGCAACAGCCCGATCGCTTTTGTTAAAGTCGAACCGGTCGATGTTGAGCAGGTTCCAGAGGATGCGGACTTCGGCGGCGCGCTCGTCCAGGTCGCGCGACAGTGACAGGGCGCGTTCCATCAAGGCCCGTCCGGCCGCGGCGTCGAAGAGCGGCGTCACATTGGCGCGCAATTTGCCCTGGCCGATGAGAGCGGCCAGCTCCAGACGGCGGTCGTCGCGTTCGCGCGCCAGTTGCTCCAGGTCCTGATAGGACGCGTCGGCCTCGGTAAAGCGCGACTGCAATTCCAGCGCCCGCCCGCGACAGGTATAGAGCTGGGCAATCTGCTCCGACGCATCTTTTTGGCCCAGGGCGATGGGTAGGGCGCGCTCGTAATGGGCGATCGCTTCGGCCGTCGCGTTCAGCTTCAGCGCGCTGTCAGCGGCCATGATGAGGTAGGGCAGGGCGCGATCCGGCGCATCCCCTTCCAGGTAATGATGGGCCAGCACGGGCGCTACGGCTGAAAGCCCGTCTCCGGGCAGCGCTTCGATGACCTCGGCCGCCCGCCGGTGCAGCGCCCGCCGCTGGCGCAGCAGGATCGTGTTGTAGGTGGCCTCGTGGGTCAGCGTGTGGTGAAAGGCGTACTCCGGTTCGGGCAGGCGCGCCACCTCACGGATCAACTCCATCCGCTGCAACTCCAGCAGATGGTTGTCCAGGTGCTGCGGTTCATCGACCAGCGCCGCCAGCGGCGAGCGAGCGAAGTTGCGGCCCAGGACGGACGCCACCTGGAGGGTGCGGCGGGTCGCCTCGTCCAGCCGGTCAATGCGCGCCGTCAGCAGGGCTTGAAGCGAGTCCGGCAGTTCGATGCTCTCCGGGCGGCCGCTGGCCTCCCACGGCGCGTCGTCGCCCGCGCGGCTGAGGTGGCCGCGCTCGATCAGATTGTGGACGACCTCCTCGACGAACAGGGGGTTGCCTTCGGCTTTGGCCAGAACCAGCGTTTGCAACAACTCCGGCAGGTCTACGCCGCCCAGCAGCCCTTCGAGCAGCATGCGACTCTCACTGTCGGTCAGAGGATAGAGCGCGGCCTCGGCGAAACGGTGATGATACTCGCCCTCGGCCGCCTCTTTCAGTCGCCAGCCGTGGGAGCGGCGCTCGCGACGCAACGCGCCGAAGAACAGGATGGGTTCGGTCTCGGTCAACGGGAAAAGCTGCGCCAGCAGGTCGACCGACGAGGCATCCGCCCATTGCAGGTCGTCGAGGGCCAGAACGATCGGCCCGGCGCTGGCCTGGCGCTGCCAGAAAGCCAGCGCGCCGGCGACGAGGCGGCGGGCGAATTCCTCCCCCGTCGGCTCGGGGCCCGCATCCTCGCCGGCCGCCCCCAACAGGGCATACAGGGCGCGCCGCGCCTCGCTATCGGCCGCATCCAGCGCCGAGTCGAGGCGGGCGCGAATCGTCTCCGGCGGATCGCCCGGCATCAGGCCCAGGATGCCGCGCAGCAGCCGCACGGCCAGGCCATAGGGCAGGCTCGTCTCATAGGAGAAAGCGGAAGCCACGACGACGCGCGCGCCGGGGATTTCGGCCGCCAGGCGCTCCAGAGCCTCGTCAATCAGCCGCGTCTTGCCCAGCCCCGCGTCGCCGCTCAGAAAGACGATGCCGCCGCGACCGGCGGACAGCCCTTCGAAGCCGCGCCGCAGCAAGGCCCACTCGGCGACTCGATTGACCAGCGGCGCCTGGAAGGCAGCCTGGACGCGCCGCGCCTCACCAGCCGACCTGCGTCGCAGGACGCGATAGGCCGAGATCGGCTGAGCCTTGCCCTTGACCGTAATGCCGCCCAGCGGTTCGACGTCGAACTGTCCGGCGATCAGGCGCAGGGTATCGTCGGTTATCTGTATCGTCCCTGGCTCGGCCGACTGCTCCATGCGCGCCGCGACATTGATGGCGTCGCCCAGGGCGCTATATTCCAGGCGCAGGTCGGAGCCGACCGCGCCAACGACGACCAGGCCGGTGTTAATGCCGACGCGCACATCCAGGCCGCTGGCCTGCGAGGGCAGGCCGGCGCAATAGTCCGCCATCTCGGCGACGATCTCCAGCCCGGCCAGCACGGCGCGACGGGGGTCGTCTTCGTGGGCGATGGGCGCGCCGAAGAAGGCCAGCAGGCCGTCGCCCATCAGTCGGGCGACCGTGCCCTCATAGCGGTAGACGGGCCGGACCATGCGCTCAAAGGCTCCGTTGATGATCTCCGTCCATGCCTCGGGGTCGAAACCTTCGGCCAGGGCCGTGGAGCCCTTGAGATCGCAGAACAGCATCGTGACGATGCGGCGCTCGCCGGCCATGGCCCCGGAGCGCCGCGCGTCCTTGAGCTTTGCCAGCAGTTGGCGGGGAATGAAGCTCTCCAGCCGCACGTCAAGCGAATCGGGCGCTCTCTCCCCCGAGTCCGGGGTGGGAGCGGGGGCTTGTCGGGCCGCAGCGGCGCGGGGCATGGCGAGCGCGGGCGCCGGCGCACCCCCTGTCCACGCCCGGGGGCCGAGCG
>CAZSOD010000099.1:0-12841 GCA_964608255.1 uncultured Ardenticatenaceae bacterium | reverse complement strand
GGCCCGGCGATGTTCTGGGCGAAGTTGTAGGCCCCCTCGATGATCATCTCGAAGAAGTTATAGAAACCGGTCGGCACTTCGTCGGCCGTGCGCGAGCGGCCGCGGACGGCAACGATGAGCAACACGATGACCAGCCAGGCCAGCAGTGTGGCCATGAAGGTATTGGTGATGCCCGTGCCGTTGAACAGGAACTGCGGCAGCAGCCCTTCCGTTCCCGGATAGACCTCGCCGGGCAGCTGGATAAACGGCAGCACCGGCCGGGTGTAGCCGACGATCGACCCAAAGACGACCATCAGGATGACGACTACGAGCAGAATGTAGCGTTTCTTGATCATATGGCAGTTTTATCCCTGTCTTCTGCTTCCATACGCTCGATGCTCGCCTGGGCGCGGCCGACCATCCAGAGGCTGATGCGGACCATCGCGAAGAGAGTCACCGGAAAGCTACCGAGCATGAAAATGACGGTGAAGATCTTGCGCTCGTTGCCCAGGAAGCCGTCCAGCAACCAGCCCGCGCCAAAGGCCAGGCCGATGATGATCAGGGCGACAATCCCGGTGACGCAGCCCACCTGGCCGACCATGTTCGCCATATGGGCGGTGCGTCTGAGGTTTGGATCTTGCGACACGTTTGTTCAATTACGAATCAGGAATTAAGAACGACGAATCAGGAGAGAAGATCCGAGCGCCAACACCCGCCTCTTCCTTCCTAATTCCTAATTCTTAATTCCTAATTTCCTGTCTTCGGGCTTGCGCATTGTATCACAATCGATCGGTCGGTCAATTTAGCCGGGGAAGAACGCCGCGGCCGCTTGCCGGGTCAGATCGAAGGCAGGGCCCGCGCTGACACCCAAGTAGATTATAAGAAGAACCGAGACGACAAGTCCAATCTGCGCGGCGCGTGAGACGGGAATCGGTACGTCGTCTTCCTCCGAGCGATACAGGTACATGACCTTGATAATGCTCAGATAGTAGTAGAGGCCAACGAAGGCCATCAGGATGCCGATGCCCGCCAGCCACCACAGCCCGGCGTCCACCGCGGCCTTGAACAGGAAGAACTTGCCGAAGAAACCGGCCGTGGGCGGGATGCCGCCGAGCGACAAAATGGCAAAGAGCATCACCAGCGCCAGGAAAGGCGAACGGCGGTTCAGACCGGACAGGTCCTTCAGGTCGTCGGACTTGGTGACGTTGCTAATGAGGATGATGACGCCGAAGGCCGCGATGTTGGTAAAGACATACATCAGCAGATAGAACATCGTCGCCCCGGAACCATCTTGCGAAAGCGTAACCAGGCCGATGAGCGCGTAGCCGGCTTGGGCGATGCTTGAGTAGGCCAGCAGGCGTTTGATGTTGGTCTGGAAGATAGCCACGAAGTTGCCCAGCACCATGGTGATGATGCACATGGCCACGAGCATGGCCCACCACTCCGCACTGGTGTTGGCTGGACCGAGCACGCCGGCCAGAAAGACGCGCAGGAAGATGGCGAATCCGGCCGCCTTGGAGGCGGTGGACAGGAAAGCGGTGAACGGCGTCGGCGCGCCCTGGTACACATCGGGGGACCAGAAGTGGTAGGGCACAATGGAAGTTTTGAAGGCGAAGCCGACGACGACCAGCACGGAGGCCAGCAGCAATAGGGGCTGGACGCCGGCGATCTGCTCGCCACTGAACAGGCTTCCGATCACGTACAGGTTCGTCTGCCCGGTCACGCCGTAGATGAGGCTCATGCCGTAGAGCATCACCGCCGTGGTAAATGCGCCGTAGACGAAATACTTCATGCCCGCTTCGGAGGAAAGCGTCTGGCCGCTGTAGAAGCCGGCGAGCAGGTAAGACGAGATGCTGGCCGTCTCCAGCGCGACGTAGATCATGATGAGATCGGTCGACGCGGCCATGAGACTGAAGCCGATGGTGGCCATAATGAGCAGGGCGTAGTACTCGATCTTCTGCAAGCGCGGCACGTCCAGCGACAGTAGGGACGTCAGGGTGAGGGCCGAGAAGAACATGAGGCGGAAGACGAACGTCACCAGGTCATTACGCATCATGCCGCCCCAAAAGACGCTCTGATTCAGCGTCCAGACCGGGTTCGGCTCGCGGAACAGCCAGTAGAGAACGACCGTCAGCAGGAGGACAGCCGCGCCGCCCCAGGCTGTGAAAAGACCGACCTGGCGCGAATTCTGCGGCTTGAAAAGCCGCTCATAGACAAGCACGAGAAACAGCATGACCAGGAGGGCGATCTCGGGCGCCAGGGCCAATACCCAGGAAAGGGTGATGTTGGGACTCACGAATGTACCTCCCAGCTAGTTCAAGCCGGACATGACCCGGCCGACGTTGGCGGCGACGAACTCAATCACGTGCTGAGCCGAGGTCGTGATATTACCGCCGTGGAATTGGGCCGCCTGTTGTGCTTCTTGCAGGCGGCTGACCACCGGCTCCATGCCTGAGGTCACGATGGGGGCGATGACCGCCGGGAAAACGCCGATGACGATCAGGATGACGCAGAAGCCAACGAGCACAGCCTTGTCGATGCCCAGCAGCGGCCGCATGTCATGCCACTGGTGCTCGTCGTAGTCGCCGAAGAACACCGAGTGGATGGCGCGCAGGATGTAAGCGGCTGTGATGACAATGCCCAGGATGGCGATGATGGCGACAATGCCGTAGAAACTGGACGGGTTCAGCCCTAGCACGCCGTTGACGTTGATGCCCCGCCCCTGCCAGACGCCGAGGAAGATGGGAAACTCGGCAATGAAGCCGGAGAGGCCGGGCATGCCCATCGAGACAAGACCGCCGATGATGAAGGCGACCACCGTCCACGGCAGCGCCCGGCGCATGCCGCTCAACTCGTCCATGTTGCGGGTGTGGGCCCGGTCGTAGATCATGCCGACAACGGAGAAGAAGAGGGCAGTCATGACGCCGTGGCTGACCATCTGGATGCCCGCGCCGGTGTAGCCGACCAGCGTCAGGGCGGCAAAGCCCATCGAGACGAGGCCCATGTGGCTGACGCTGGAGTAGCCGATCAGGTATTTCATGTCCTTCTGGCGCATGGCGATGAAGGAACCGTAGATGACGTTTACCAGGGTCAGCAACAGGACGAGAGGCAGCCAGTAGACCGCGCCTTGCGGCAGCAACTGGATGCCGACGCGCATGGCGGCATAGGCGCCCAGCTTCATGAGGACGCCAGCGTGGATCATCGATACGGCCGTCGGTGCGGCCACGTGGCCGTCCGGCGACCAGTTGTGGAACGGCCACAGGCCGGCCAGCACGCCGAAGCCCAGGAAAAGGGGCATGAACCAGATGATCTGGGTGTTGAACGGGAAGTTGGCCTGCGACCATACGCGGAGGTCGAACGTCCGCAGCGCCTCACCGCCCTCCACCGGGGTGAAGTAGAGCACCAGAAAAGCGATAAACGAGACAAAGCTGCCGATGAGCAGGTAGAGGGTCAGCTTCATGGCGGCATATTCGCGGGTCACCTTCCAGCCCCAGACGACGATGAGCACGTACATGGGCAGCACGGCCAGCTCGTAAAAGAAGAAGAGCAGGAAGGCATCGACGGCGATGAACACGCCGTGGACACCGGCCACCAGGAGCATAAAGAAGGCGTAGAATTCGCGCGGCCGGTCGTCGATACTCCAGGAGACAAGCACGCCGCCCAGGCCAACGATGGAGGTCAGCAGCACCAGGGTCGCGCTCAGCCCATCAACGCCGACGATGTAGTTCAGACCGATGCTCGGCACCCAGCTGTGCTGCTCGACGAAGCGGAGCGTGTCCGCCCAGGGTGTGCCCGCGGGAGGCAGGTTCTGATAAGTCGCCACGTAGACGTAGATCGACAGCACCAGGCCCAGAACCATGGCCGCCAGGCCGAGCATACGGGCATTTTCACCCCGATCCTTCGGCAGCATCAGGATGATGACGGCGAAGAGAATGGGCGACAGAGCGATGATTGAGAGGTATGGGAAGTCCATAGTTGCGCCTGTGGATAGGGGCTAGGTTCCAGGTTCCAGGTTCCAGGGAAGATTGTTCTTCCCTAGCCCCTAGTCCCTATCCCCTAGAACCTAGCTGCTAAACAACCTCGTCACCGTATCGTTGATCACCGCCAGCAACCATTGCGGCCAGACGCCCAGGCTGAGTATCAGCGCCATGAGCGGCCAGATGACGAGGTGTTCGCGAAATGTCATCTCCGTCAGCCCGGCCCACTGCGGCTTCAGCGGCCCGTGGAGCGTCTGGCCAATGCCCTTCAGTATGTAGGCGCCGGTCATCAGCAGGCCGATCATCGACAGGGCCAACTGAATGGTGAAGACCGACCACGCGCCGCGCGTGACCATGAACTCGCCCACGAAGCCGTTCAGGCCGGGAAGGCCGAGCGAGGCCATGCTGGTGAAGATGAGGATCATGCCGAAGATGGGCATCACGGTCCAGATGCCGCCATACTCCTTCAGGTCGCGGGTGTGGGTGCGCGAATAAATGACGCCGACGAGGAAGAACATGCCCGCGGCCGAGAGGCCGTGGTTAAACATCTGCATCACGGCGCCGTTGGTGGCGATGATGGCGTCGTAGCTGAGGCCCGCGCTGCGGCCCGACAAGCCGTAGGCGTAGGCCATCACGGCAATACCGAGCACCACGAAGCCCATGTGGTTGATAGACGAATAGGCCACCAGCCGCTTAAAGTCCCATTGGCCGAAGGCGGCGTAGGCTCCCAGGATGATGCTGAGCATGCCCAGAATCGCCAGGATGCCGGCGGTGGCCGTCGCCTGCGCCGGGAAGAGCGGGATCACCAGGCGGATGAACCCGTAGGCGCCGAGCTTCAGCAGCACGCCGGCCAGGATCATCGAGCCGGCGGTCGGCGCCTGAGTGTGGGCGTCGGGCAGCCAGGTATGGAACGGCCAGATGGGAACCTTGATGGCGAAGGCGACAACAAAGGCCCAGAAGGCGATGCCCTTCACCAGATCCACCGACAGGCCGGTATTGGGCAGAACGCCCCCGGCGGGCAGCGCCACCCACTCCGTCATCAGGCGCGGGATGTCGAACGTGCCCATCGAGATGCCGATGACCTGGATCGCCAGCAAGAGGCCCAGGCTGCCGGCCATGGTGTAGATGAAGAACTTAAACGACGCGTACTCCCGATCCTTGCCGCCCCAAAGCTTGATCAGGAAGTACATCGGCACCAGGCTGAACTCCCAGAAAATGAAGAAGATGATCAGGTCAAGGGCGACGAACAGACCCATCATGGCTGTTTCCATCAACAGGAAGAGAGCCATGTAAGTGCGGACGTTATCCTCGATGTCGAACGAGGCCAGAATCGACAGCGGCGTCAGGATGGCCGTCAGCAGCAGCATGGCCAGGCTGATGCCGTCGACGCCAATGTGGAAGCTGGAGCCGATGGACGGGAACCAGGGCAGCAGCGTCTGATACTGCATGCCCGCGTCCACGCGGTCGTAGTTGAACCACATGACGAGCACCAGGATCAGCGGCACGAGGCTGAACAGCAGCGCCAGCCGGCGGATGGTGTCCTTGGCATCGTCGGGCAGCACGTAGATGACCAGCGCCGCCACCGCCGGGAAGAACAGGGTCAAGATCAGGAGGTTGTTGAGAATGACGTCCATAGTCGTGTCGCCAACCGTTGGGAGTTATCCGCAGATTGAGCAGATTTCCGAAACATGATCATCTGAAATCCGCTAAATCTGCGGATGACATCTCTTTAGAATATGTTCGCGAGCCAGCCGCTGTTGATCAACAGGATAACCACCGCCAGCGCTGTAGCGATGAAGACGGAGATCAGGGCATACTCCTGCACCTTGCCGGTCTGGAGATAGCGGAACTCCTTGGCAAAGGACAGGAAGCCGTCCTTGATCTTGTCCACGCCGCCGCTGATGACCACCTCTTCAAACCGCTTGAGCCAGCCACCAACGGTGTAGAAGGCGCGGGCGACGCCGTGGAGGATGCCGTCGATGAGGCCCTTGTCGAGCAACTCGTAGGCGATCTTCTCCGAGAACCAGACGGTCGGGACGATGAACAGCCGGTTGTAGAGTTCGTCCCAACCCCACTTGTTGTTCAGGAAGCGATGGGCCGGGCCAAGGGTGCTGACCATGGGGTCGGCTTGCCCAGCCTCCAGCGGCCGCCGGGCATACACCCACCAGCCGAGCGCCAGGCCGCCCAGCGCCACCACCAGCGACGTAATCAGCGGCACCCAACTCCAGGGCAGCGTCTCAATGGCATGGGCGATGAGCTTGCCCTCGTAGAGCTCCTCGAACAGGTGATAGTACTGCGCCCCGGCGTAGTGGTGGAAGAAATTGGTGAAGACCCCTTCCGTGCCCAGGAAGTTGTCGGGAATGCCCAGCCAGCCAACGGCCACGGCGAAGACCGACAGCAACACCAGCGGGATGGTCATAAAGGGCGTGCTCTCGTGGGCGTGCTCGGCCAGAGCCGTGCGCGGCTTGCCCAGGAAAGTCAGGCTGATCTGGCGCATGGTGTAGAAAGCCGTCAGCAGCGCGGCCAGGGCCAGCATCACGAAGACGACGATAGCCAGTACCTTGGCGTCGTGGGACCACTGGTACCAGGCATCGGCAAAGATCTCGTCCTTCGACCAGAAACCGGCGGTCACGAACGGGAACCCGGCCAGCGCCAGCCCGCCGATGAGGAAAGTCCAGAACGTCACCGGCATCTTGTGGCGCAGACCGCCCATGTTGCGCATGTCCTGCGGGTCGTGGTGGTGATCGTGGACGTGCAACGCGCCGTGCTCCATGCCGTGGATGACCGAGCCGGAGGCCAGGAAGAGCAGCGCCTTGAAGAAGGCGTGGGTGATCAGGTGGAAGCTGGCGGCGACGTAGGCCCCCAGCCCGACGGCGGCAACCATGAAACCCAACTGCGAAATGGTCGAATAGGCGAGAACGCCCTTCACGTCGTACTGGGCCACGGCGATGGTCGCCGCCATGAGCGCGGTGAACGCGCCGATGCCGGCGATGATAAGCCCGGCGTAGGGCTGGCCCTCGATGCTGACGGCGATAAGCGGGAAGATGCGCAGCAGCATGAAGATACCGGCCGAAACCATGGCCGCGGCATGGATGATGGCGCTGACGGGCGTGGGGCCCTCCATCGCATCGGGCAACCAGACGTGCAGCGGCCACTGGGCCGACTTGCCGACGGTGCCGGTGAAGAGGAGCAGGGTCATGATGGCGACGCCGCCCAGGCCGACCAGGCCGATCACGCGCTCCAGGCTCTCGGCCGTGAACGCTTCACTGAAGTTGAGCGTGCCGAAGGCCCACCAGAAGAAGACGATGCCCAACAGCATGACCACGTCGGCGACGCGGGTGGTCATAAAGGCCTTGACGGCCGCGGCGCGCGGCGGGATGCGGGTGATCTCCTGGTGCTCGGGGTAATTGCGCGCATACCAGAAGCCGATGAGCGAGTAGGAGCAGAAGCCCATCAGTTCCCAGCCGATGAACAGCAGCAGCAGGTTATCGGCCACGACCAGCAGGAGCATGGAGCCGCCGAAGAGGCACATGTAGCCGAAGAAGCGCGCCAGCAGCGGCTCCTCGGTCATGTCGTGCTGCGGCTCGCCCTTGTGCCTGCCCAGGCCGTGGCCCCAGTTGTGGTAGCCGACGCTGTAGACGAAAATCATCGTCGTGGCGAAGGACACCATCAGCAGCATGATCGCGCCCAGCGGGTCGACGGCCACGCCGAGGCGCAGCCATTGGCCCTGGTAGAAGTCGCCCAGCGGCAGCCAGTTGACCATGCTGGAGATCTGCACGGGGTGTTCTTCGAGAGCGTGGAGGCCCTGCCCCAGCACGCTCAGGCCGACGATCCAGCTCATGACGAGTGAACTGAAGATCGCCACCCAGGCGAGAATCCAGCTCAGCGTCCGGTTCCGCCAGGCAAACAGGGCGATGATGAAAAAGGCCGCGATCGGCATAGCCGGTATCAGCCAGGTCATGGTGGTTAGTAGCTGCTCGTTCATAGGCAGTTGCCAGTGGTCGGGTAGTCGGTGGTCGGTCCGGACCACCGACCACTAATTCTTCAGCACGTCCAGTTCCTCGGCGATGACCGAATCGCGATTGCGGTAGACGGAGATAACCAGGGCCAGACCGACGGCCGCCTCGGCCGCGGCCACCGTCAGCACAAACGTCGCCCAGACGAGGCCGACCGAACGATCCGGCGTCCAATAGCGCCAGAAAGCGATCATGTTGATATTGACGGCGTTGAGCATCAACTCGACGCCCATGAGGATGGCAATGGCGTTGCGCCGGGCCAGCACGCCGTAGAGTCCGATGCAGAACAGCGCCGCGCTGAGCAGCAAATACCAGGACAGGGGGATCACAGGTTATCCTCCTCGCCGCGGCGCGGCCAGGCGATGATGATGGAGCCGACCAGGGCCGCCAGCAACAGGACCGAAGCCAGTTCAAACGGCAGGAAGTAGGCGTCGGCGCTGACGAAGGAGCGGCCCATGCGGGCCACGCTACTATCGAGGATGGCCGGGTCAACCTGCGGCGCGGCGCCGAGCAGCGTCTCGGCGCTGGGGGCCAGCGGATAGAGCCGCGAGATGACCACGACGAGAAGTATCAGGGCAATGGCCGAGCCGACCAGCGCGCCGACGGCCTGGGTATTGAATGGCGTCTCCGACGTCTGCATCAGGCGGCGGGTCATCATGATGGCGAAGATGATGAGGATGGAGATGGCGCCGATGTAGACGAGCAACTGGGCCATCCCCAGGAAGCCCGCCTCCAGCAACACGTAGATGCCGGCCACGCCCAGAAAGGACACCATCAGGGCCAGCGCCGCGTGGAACAGGTTGCGCATCGTGACGACGACGATGGCCGACGTCAGCGTGATGGCGGCGAGAATGAAGAAGATGATCTGCTGGCTCATGCTTGCGCCTCGGGATTCAGGGGATTAGTGGCTGGGCACGGGAACCGGCCCACCCATGGGCTGGCCGTGGTCGTCCAGTTCCGGCTGGTGCGTCCCGCCGCCAAGTTCCGGGTGGTCGTGGCCCAGGTCGTGGCTGTGCAGCAGCGCTTCGCGGCCGCCCGGGCCTTCGCCGCCCGACAGCGCTTCACGGTTCTTGCGGCCGCGGCGGCGCAGCGCTTCCAGCACGGCCAGCGCCAGGACGATATTCAGACCCAGATGGATGGTCATGCGGACCACGGTGCTCGTCCCGTCGGGGATGAGCTTGTCCACGATGGCGACCAGGAAGAGCAACAGCAGCGACACGGGAACCATAAACTTCCAATTGAAGTTGAGGATCTGATCGACGCGGACGCGGGGCAGCGTGGCGCGCACCCAGTCGTAAATGAAGTACAGGAGAAAGGTCTTGGCGAAGAACGCGATGAGGCCGATGAGACGGCCATAGGGATAACCGTCGGCGCTGACCCAGTTCTCCAGGCCGAAGAACCGGTAGCCGCCGAGGTAGAGCGTCACGAACAGGCCGGACATGAACAGCGTGTTCACAAACTCGGCCAGAAAGAACATGCCGAACTTCATGCCGCCGTACTCGATGTGGAAGCCGGCGACGATCTCCGACTCGGCCTCCAACAGGTCGAATGGCGTGCGACCCGTTTCCGCCAGGGTAGAGATGTAGAAAATGAGCGCGGAAAGGGGAGCGAAGAACAGGTAGGGGATGGTCTGAGCGGCGATGATGCCATCGGTCGACATCGTGCGGGCCAGGATGATGGGCACCAGCAGGGCCAGAATCATGGGCACTTCGTAGCTCACCATCTGGGCGACGGAGCGGAACGCGCCAAGGAGCGCGTACTTGTTGTTTGAACCCCACCCCGCCAGCAGCAAGACCATGACCGACGCGGAACTGATGGCCAGGATGTAAAAGACGCCGATGTTGAGATCGACGCCGATAACGCCAGGTGCGAAGGGCATCACCGCCCACATGAGGAGGGCGGCGATCACGATCAGCAGCGGCGCGGCATTGAAGGCTACCCAGTCGGCTCCGGCCGGGTGAATGACCTCCTTGCTCAACAGCTTCATCACGTCGGCCACGGTTTGCAACAGGCCAAAACGGCCGCCGACGCGGTTGGGGCCGATACGATCCTGCATGCGGGCGACGATCTTGCGCGTCAGCCAGATGAGAAAGATGACGATGAGCAGGCAGAAGGTCGACAGAAGGAGAATGCCGCCCACGTCGATCAGCAATTCCGTAGCCGGCGTCGCGCCGAAGTTGCGGCGCATAAAATCGCCGAGGCTCAGCGAGAGAAGGCTCTTCAGCAGGTCGAGAATGTCCATAGCGGTCGCGCCTCCAGCATCTCAGACAGCAGCAGCCGGCGAGGCCGGCCTGTTACTGGGGGATGCAGAGTATGTCCTCCTGTCAATATCGGGTCGTTGGCCGTTGTGGGCGGCTAGACCCACTCCAGAACCCCGCGGCTCCACGCATAGACCAGACCGTCGGCCAGCAGGAAGATGAACAGCGCCGTTGCGCCGATGGCGAAAAGGTCAAGCTGGCCATAGGCCGCGGCGATGGGAAACAGGAACACAGCTTCGATGTCGAAGACGACGAAGACGAGGGCGTAGATGTAGTACTGAACCTTGAACTGGATCCAGGTATCGCCGACCGTCTCAATGCCGCACTCGTACGTTTGCTGCTTGATGGGATTCGGCCGGTGCGGGCCCAACAGGCGGTTGAGCACCACCGGAGCCAGAGGGAATATAGGCGATAGCGCCACAAAGATACCGATGTATTGCCAATCAGCGAGCACAGTGGTTCCTCGTCCTCTCCTGGTTCGCGCAGGGTGATTGTGAAATTCGTCTCTTTTATAGCACATGCCGTGAAGGGCGCAACTAATGCCGCGCTCATGTAGGGCCAGACCTGTGTGTCTGCCCTTCCCCCTGCTGCGCGAGGACGCACACGCAGGTGCGCCCTACACGACACCGTTTGGCAACGGCGGCCGATTGCATTACCATTTGCCCTGTTCGGCTCGGCCGCGCGGCGCGCCCGAAATGCCGTTCACAGGTCATGCCATGCTCGAATCGACCTCCGAAACGCAACGCATCATGGTGGTGGACGACAACACCTACACGCTGCGCATCGTTCAGCACACGCTGGAGCAGGCCGGCTACGAGGTATCAACGGCCATTTCCGGCCACGAGGGGTTGAAGCTGATCAACCGCCACGGTCTCCCCCACCTGGCGATCGTAGACCTCCATATGCCGGAGATGAGCGGCTTCGAGTTCTGCCGCACGATCCACGAGTTCAGCGACGTGCCGGTCATCATGTTGACGGCCGTCAACGCCGAGGAAACGGTCATCGAGGGGCTAGAGAAGCACGCCGAGGATTACATCGTCAAGCCCTTCAACCCGCCGGAACTCATCGCCCGCGTGCGGCGGGTGCTGGCGCGCATGGAGGATTACACCTACACGCTTGACTCCTCGACGCGCATCGACGAGCGGTTGATGATCAATTTCCCGCTGCGCGAAGCCATCGTCGACGGCGAGCCGGTTTCGCTGACGCCGACGGAGACAAAGCTGCTCTACATCCTCGTGCGCAACGCCGGGCGCATCGTCACCACCGATTTTCTGCTCGGGCGCATCTGGCCGCTCCAGGACGCCCGGGAAGACCGGCTGCACGTCCACGTCCACCGGCTGCGGGGCAAGATCGAGAAAGACCCCAACAACCCGGTCTACATTGTGGCGGAGCGCGGCGTCGGCTACAGCTTCCGGGCCGCGGCCTGAGCGGGCCTGTCCATGCCGACCGCCCCCGGTTTCCGGCGCGCGCGCCGTCAATGGCCTGAAACCCTCCTCTTGACCACGGTCCTGCTGGCCGTCGCGGCGCTGCTGGCCGCGTTGCCGGTCTATGCGGCGACCATCGCCGGAAGCTCGCTGGCGCAGCGGCTGGCCGGCGCGCCGGTGGCCGCGCGCAATCTGCGCGTCAGCGGCGAGGGCTTGACGGAGGACCTCTACGCCCAAGTCGCGGCCACGCTCGGCCCGCTGCTGGCGCGGCGCGTAGACGTGCGCGACGTGGAGATTCCCGGCAATCAGGCGATCTATACGGAAGAAGGGCCGCGGCCGTTCGACGAGTTCCTGGCCCTGCAACTCTACGCCTTCGACAACCTGGCCGCCGACGTGACGCTGGTCGCCGGGCGTTTGCCGGCCGCCGGCGCGGGTGACGTCATCGAAGCGGCCTTGGGGCCGGAGGCGCTGGCCGGGGTCAACTTCAGCCGCGTCACCAACAACACCGACGTCGCCACCGCCAACCTGCGCCTGGGCGACGAGGTGCGCGCCGCCGACGGCGGCCGCTTCCGCATCGTCGGCGTCGTCGCCCCGGCCGACCCGACCGCCGACGTCTGGTGGGGCTCGCTGCTCCCCTTTCGCTTCCAGCGCCAGGAGCGCAACGGCAGCAACGCGCCGCAGACGGTCGTCCTGTCTCTGCTTGTGTCGCCGGCCGACCTTGTGGCGCGCTATCCCGGCTTTGCTCGCGAATGGCGGCTGCTGACCGATCTGAATGCCATTACCATCGATAGTGCGCCGCTGGCCCGGACCCGCGTCCACGACGTCGAAACGGCGCTGTCCGGCCAGTTTGTGCAGGTCGATTCGAGCCTGGGCGACTTGCTCGACGCCTACTTCGCCGACCTGGCTCGCGGACGAGCGACGCTCTTTCTGCTGGCATTCCAGGCCGTCCTCTTTGCTCTCCTGTGCGTTGGTCTCCTTTCGGCCGCGCTGCTGGAGCGACGCTCGGTCGAGTTCACCACGCTAGCCGCTCGCGGGGCAACGCCCGCGCAGACGGCGTTCGCCGCGGCCGCGGCCGCGCTGCCACCCGCGTTAGGCGCGGCGCTCCTTGGGCCGCCGCTGGCGCGGGCCGCGCGCTCGCTCTGGGGGCGAGTGACGGGCCGCGTCGTGCCGGGCGCGCTGCCGGCGGT
>CAZSOD010000098.1:11941-13049 GCA_964608255.1 uncultured Ardenticatenaceae bacterium | reverse complement strand
TGGAAATCGTGTACCTCGCAAGGGGTCGCGGGTTCGAATCCCGCCCTCTCCGCCACATGAAGGTGCTAGAGAAGAACGCTCTTCCCTAGCCCCTAGAACCTGGCCCCTAGCCCCTTTCTTCAAACGCCAGCCGGAACATGATCGGCTCCAGCGGCTTGCCGTCGAGAGCAGCGAAGAGGTAGACGCGCAGAGCGGGGTAATGGTCGGCGGCCCACAGCGCGAACGCCTTCCGATCGCCGGTTACGCCGGCTGCCTGCGCCTCATGCAGCGCCATTCCGACCGCGCCGCGCACCTCGGCGATCCGTCCTTCGATTTGCGCCACCCAGCCGTCGAACTCCGCCCGCAACTCCTCGGGGACGATCTGGCGGATGGCTTCCACGCGCCCGTCGCGCACGGCGTCGAGCGCGGCGCGGAAGGTCAGCCCGAAGACAAGCTTGTGCAGTTCCAGGTAGGCGGCCGACTTGAACTTGAAGCGCTGCCCATCGGCGAAGACGGCGACGAAGCCCTCCTCGTTGGCAGTCATCCCCTTGAGCGCAGCGTGGATACCGTCGATGGTGTCGAGGTGGTCGTAGACGGTGGGCATGGGCAGTCCCAGCGCCGCGGCCGTTGCTTGGACGAGCGAAAGCGGCGCGTAGTCGCCGGTCTCGCGGTGACGTAGCGCCAGTAAGTATAGGTTTGATCGGCCGCCGTAGTCGATGACGATGCGATTTTCGGGGTAGACGGCCTCGGCCAGCAGCGTCCATTGCGGCGGCACGCCGGCCAGCGCGGGCAACGCGTCCAATTGCGCCTGAGCCCATTGGGCCTGGGCGCTGGTGAAGGAGCCGCGGGTGGCGGCGCGCCAGCGGCCGTCGTGGTGGAAGCCGATGATCAGCGAGCCGTCGACCTTCTCCAGCACGTACTCGATGGGCGCGTCGCTCGTGCGGCCGCCCTCGCCCCAGTTGAAGAACTTGTCAAACGGCCGGGCGACCACCGCGCCGGTGGCGGCGTGGAGGACAAGGCCGCGGCTCAGGCGCTCGAAGGCGTTCCAGCGGCCGGCGTACTGGGCGGGCGGGGTGTAGGCGAACATGAGCAGGTCATCCTCGCGGGCCACGCGCACGTCGCCCAGGGC
>CAZSOD010000098.1:0-11841 GCA_964608255.1 uncultured Ardenticatenaceae bacterium | reverse complement strand
TGCATCGGCGCGCCTTGCTCGCGGTTGGCGTCGCTCATCATCGTGTTGCAGAAGGGGCAGCCGACGGCCAGCACATTGGCCCCCGTCGCTCGCGCTTCGCGGAAGCGGTTGACGTTGACTGTCTCGGTGCCATGCTCCTCTTCTTTCCAGTACTGGGCACCACCCGCGCCGCAGCAGAACGAGTCCTTGCCGTGGCGCGGCATCTCTAGCAACGTCAGCCCGGCGGCGGCCAGCGCATCGCGCGGTTCGTCGAGCACGCCGTTGTGGCGGCCGAGGAAGCACGGATCGTGGAACGTCGCTTTCTCCAGCGTCTTGCCGTTCAACCGCAGCTTGCCACGTCCCACAAGGTCGGCGATAAGCTGGGTGTGGTGGAAGACGGTGTAGTGGCCGCCCATCTCGCCGTACTCCTTGCCGATGGTCGTGAAGCAATGAGGGCAACTGGTGACGATGCGCCGCTCGTTGGCCTTGGCCGCGTTGAGCGTCTCGATGTTGGTCTCGGCCATTGCCTGATATAGCGGTTCGTTGCCAGCCCGCCGCGCTGAGTCGCCGGTGCACATTTCGTCGTCGCCCAGCACCGCGAAGCTGACGCCCGCCTCGTGCATGATGGTTGCCAGCGCGCGGACGGTCTTCTGCGCGTCGGGGTTGAACGCCCCGGCGCAGCCGACCCACAACAGGTACTCGTAGTCAGGGTTCTCCTCGACGGTCGGCACCTCGAACGGCAACGGCGCGGCCCACTCCATGCGGCTCTGCTGGGCTTGCCATGGGTTGCCCATGCGCTCCATGCCCACGAACGCGCCCTTGAGTTGCTCCGGGAACTCGCTCTGCATCATCACCAGGTCGCGGCGGATTTCCATGATGTCGAGCATGGGCACGTTGCCGACCGGGCAGATGTAGATGCAATGGCCACAGGCGGTGCAGGCCCAGACGGCGCTCTCGCTAATCGCGTAGTCGAGCAGCGGTGTGCCGTTGGCCGCGCCCGTGGCTAGTTCGGGCATGTTCTGGCGAATGTAGTAGCGCTTGTTGATTTCCAGCGCTGCCGGGGACAGTTCCTTGCCGGTGTTATAGGCCGGGCAGACCTGCTGGCAGCGGTTGCACATGATGCAAGCGAAGGCATCGACGAGGTGCTTCTGCGGCAGGTCATCCAGATCATTGGCCCCGAACTGCTCGATGGTGTCGTCATCGAGGTTGAGTTTCTTCATTTGCCCCAGGTACGTTCGGTCGGGGCTGGTCATGAAGTTGAACGGTCCCATGAACAGGTGCGCGTGCTTGGTGTAAGGGAAGTAGGGCAGGAAGAGGAAGATCAGCCCGATAGCCAGCCACCAGAAGGCATGCCAGCCGATGTTGAGTGCGTCGGGCGACAGACCGCTCAGAAACGTTCCGGCGATGAAGTTGCCGACCGGCTGCCACGGGTCCGGTCCTTCCAAGCCGACGCGGAACGCCGCGCTCAGCAAGCGCGATCCGACATGAAACAGGATGAACAGGCCGACGATGAGCGAATCGACGGCGATGCCGCCCTCGCGCACCCTGTCGATTAACTTGACGTTGCCGCGGATTTTCAACGCCGGGTCTTGCGCGGCGAAGCGACGCAACAGGAAGTAGATGACGCCGATGAGCACCGCGGCGGCAAACAGATCGGCCGCCAAGCGAAAGAGTTGGCCGATGATGTTGTCATGGAAAAAGGTGAAGCCGGGAACCAGCCCTTCCAGGATGTCAATGATGTTGACCAGCCCATAGAAAATGAAGCCGAAGGCGACGCCGTAGTGAAAGAGCGAGGTCAACTTTCGGTGGCGCAGGATGCGGCCCTGAGTGAACAGCGCTATTAGCCCGGTCAGCGTCCGGCGCGGCAGGTCGTTCAACGCCAGTTGGCCCTGACCGCGCTGGATGACGCGCCCCATCAGGCCGAAGGTGTTGTAAACGGCCGTCAGGGAAACTGCCGCCAGCAACAGGAACATGATGCGCTCGAATGTGGATAGCATGTTCTTGTCCTCTCCTTTGTCAATCGCCGTCGGAGAAAAGGGGGACGGGGAAGGGCCGGCGGCGAAACGTGCTGAGTGTGAAGCTCGCTCCGCAAGTCTATCCGCTTACGGGAGACGGACAACGTGCAGGCGATGCTGGCCCATTATAACCGATTCTTGACGCACTGCATCATTTAGGATGCGGATTCCTGAACCCGCGCCTGGGGCTGAGGTGCGCCAAGTCACCGTCCGCGCTAAAATAAACGCTTCATGACCGCCAACCGCCTCGGTCGCGCGCTCGTCGCCGTCGCCCTCTTTTCGCTCATCGTTGCCCTTTGGCCCAACGCAAGTTCACTTTACGATCTGACCGGAGAGGAAGCCGCGCGCGGGCAGGCGGCGGGTATCGTTCATTGGCTCAACACCGCTGTGCGGCCGCAACCGCGGCTGGAACCCGCAGCCGTAGCGGGTTCGCCGCTGACCTATCCGGCGGTTAGCCCCTTTGGCGTCAACACCTTCCTGCAGCAGGAGGTTGAGCCGGAGAAGCGCGCCCGTAGCCTCGACCTTATTCAGGCGGCCGGCTTTCGTTTTATCCGCCAGGAGTTTCCTTGGGAAGACATCGAGATACACGGCAAAGGGGACTTCATCGACCGGCGCAATGACCCGGCGGGTGTGGACGCCTGGGCCAAGTACGACCAGATCGTGCAATTGGCCGGAGAGCGCGACATCGCCGTCATCGCCCGGCTCAGTAATCCGCCCGCCTGGAGCCGCGCATTGGGCGACGAAATGGGCACGAACGCCCCGCCCGACGACTTCAACGACTTTGGCGACTTCGCGGCCGCCGTTGCCCAGCGCTACCGTGGCCGCGTGCGCTATTACCAGTTGTGGAATGAGCCCAACGGCAACGAGGAGTGGGGCTTGCAGGATGTAGACCCGGAGGCGTTTACCCGGTTGCTCTGCCTGGCCTACGACCGCATCAAGACAACCGATCCCGACGCCGTGGTGCTGGCCGGGGCGCTGACGCCGACCGTTGCCAACGATGGTCGCAACCTCAACGACCTTATCTTTCTGCAGCGCATGTACGCCGCCGGAGCCGGCGCGTGCTTCGACGTCTTCTCGGCCCAGGGCTACGGCCTGTGGTCCGGCCCGACCGACCAGCGGCTGCGGCCGACGGTTATCAACTACCCTCACAACCTCTTCCTGCGCGACCTGATGGTGCGCCACGGCGACGCCGCCAAACCGATCTGGATCAGCGAGATGGGCTGGAACGTCGCGCCCGAGGGAGTTGCGCCCAACTTCGGCCGCGTGACCGAGGCGCAACAGGCGCGCTACGGCGTCGGCGGCTATGAGCGCGCCCGGGCGGACTGGCCTTGGATCGGCGTCAATAGCTACTGGTTTTTCAAGCGCCCGGCCGATTGGGAGAAAGACCAGGCTTGGTACTACTTCCGCATGCTGGAGCCGGACTTCACGCCCCTGCCCGTTTTCAGCGCCGTGGCGGATTATGCGACCGGCAGCGTGGCTCCGCCGCCCCTGCCCGCATGGCAGTATAACTGGATGAGCGCGCGCCCGGCGCTGTTCCTTTTCGGCGCGGCCGTTGTCTTCTTCGCCCTGTTGCGCGCTCTGGTTCCGGCCCGAAGCGAATGAGCGCCCGCTATCGCTTGCTCGCGATGGGAGTAGCCTTGGTGCTGCTGGCGACAGCATTGCGCTTCCACCGCCTCGAGGCGCAGTCGTTCTGGAACGACGAGGGCAATAGCGCCCGCCTGAGCGAGCGCTCCATCCCGGCCATCCTAGAAGGTACGGCCAGTGACATCCATCCGCCGCTCTATTACCTGCTCCTGCGCGGCTGGCGCGAGCTGGCCGGCGAGACGGAGTTCGGTCTGCGCTCGCTGTCGGCTTTTGCGGGCGTGCTGACGGTGGCGGTGACGATGGCGCTGGCGCGAGTGATCGACCGCCGGCCGCTGGCGGCCGCCCGCCGAAGCGGGTTCCGGGTTGCGGGGGCTAAGTTCCAGGGCACAAATGACCAGGATTTCACACCGATCGGCCAACGACTCCCTGCCACTCGCCACTGGCCACTGACCGCTCTTTTTGCCGGTCTGTTCGCCGCCATTAGCCCTGTCCTCGTCTACTACAGCCAGGAGACGCGCATGTACGCGCTGCTGGCGCTGCTGGCGGTGGGCAGCATGTGGGCGCTGCTACTGTGGCTGGCGCGGCGCGAATGGCGCTGGGCCGCGGCCTATGTGTTTCTGGCCGCCGCCGGACTGTACACCCATTATTTCTTCCCGGCGGTGCTCGCGACGCAGGGGCTGGTGGCCATGTTTTATTGGGAGTGGGGCACAGATAGGCGACGGACGACAAACGGCAAACGACGAAAGATGAACGGCGAACGGCCAACGGCGAACGGCGATTCGCCACCCGCCGGCATTCGTCCGCCGTCCGCCGTCCGTCGTCCCTTTGTCCTTTGGCTCCTCCTCGCCGCCGCGGCCGTCGTCCTCTACCTGCCGTGGATGGCCATTTTCCTGCGCCAGGTGGGCGGGCGGGGCGGAGAACGCGCGGCGGTTGCCAGCTTTATGAGCGAGAGCGGGCGCTGGCTGGCGCTGGGCGGCACCGTGGCCGCGGGCGAAGCAACGTGGGCCGTGCTGGCCGCGCTGGCGCTGGCACTTGTCGGCGCGGCATTCGGCGGTCGGCGGTCGGCGGTGCCGGTTCTGCTGATCGCTGTGCCGGTGATCCTCATGTACCTTGCCGGCGCAACCGATCCGGCGTTTCTCAAGTTCTTGCTGGCGGCCGTGCCGTTCGTGGCGCTGCTCATGTCGCTGGCTTGGTCCGCGCCGCGGCCGAGGCTGTGGCTGCCGGGGCTATTGAGCGTTATCGTGACTGGCGGAATGGTGATTTCTCTGACGAACCTCTACGACGATCCGGCCTACGCCCGCGCCGACTATCGCGGCATGGCGGCGCGGATCGAAGCCGACCGGGGCAACGTCGGCGTCGTCCTCGTCGCGCCGAACCAGTGGGAGGTCTTCACCTACTACCACCGCGACGGCGCGCCCGTCTACCCCTTGCCGCTGGGCCGGCCCGACCCGGCACTTGTCGAGCCGGAACTGGCGCGGATCGCCGCCGACTACGATCGCCTCTATGCGCTCTACTGGGGCGACGGGCAGCGCGACCCGGAGCGAGTGGTGGAGCGTTGGCTGGATGCTAACACGTTCAAGTTGTCGGAGGAGTGGGTGGGTGACGTGCGCCTGGCCGTCTACGCCGTGCCGCGCGAGACGGCTGAACGGCCCGTGGCCAGCGGGGCGGTGTTCGCCACGCTGGATGGTGAGACGATTACCCTGCAGGATTACACAGTTTGGCCCCAGACAGCGCCGCCAGGGGGCGTTCTTCAAGCGCGACTCACGTGGCGCGCCGACGCTGCGCCGCAGCGACCCTACAAGGTGTTCCTGCATCTGATCGATGCGGACGGCCGTCTTGTGGCCCAGAGGGATGGCGAGCCGGCGGGCGGCTCACGGCCGACGACAAGTTGGGAACCAGGCGAACCCATCACCGACAATTATGGCCTGCTGCTGCCGGCCGACCTGCCGCCGGGCGATTACGCCCTGCGCCTGGGCCTCTACGATGCGCTCGACCCGGCCGCTCGCTTACCGGTCGAGGGCGGCGATAGCTTGTTGCTGGCGACCATTACTGTGGAACAATAGGTTCCGGCGCGGCCCATTCCCATTCCCTCTCCCCCTGGGAGAGGGTTAGGGGGAGGGCTTCACAGCCCATCAGAACGTGCAACGCACCTCAGAAGGTGCGTCGCACGCGCGCGAAGGAGAGATGCATGATCGTTCGCATTCACCATGTTCAGATCACCATTGGCCCGGCCGAGGAGGCGGCGGCGCGGGCGTTCTACTGCGGCATACTCGGCCTGCCGGAGGTCGAGAAGCCGGACTCACTCAAGGGCCGCGGCGGCTTCTGGGTGGCTCTGGGCGACCAGCAGCTCCACGTCGGCGTCGAGAACAACGTTGACCGGACGCGCACCAAGGCCCACGTTGCCTATCAGGTGGACGACCTTGCCGCCTGGCGCGAGCGACTGACGGCCGCGGGCAGCTTGCCGCTGGAAAGCGTCCCCATCCCCGGCTTCGACCGCTTCGAGTGCCGCGATCCCTTTGGCAACCGTTTGGAGTTCATCCAACCGCTATGACCGAGCAAGACCCCACGCAACGTTTTACCAACCGTGTTGAGAATTACGTTCGCTACCGGCCCACCTACCCGGCGGCGGCAATTGACTGCCTGCGTGACGAGTGCGGGCTGGGCCCGGGCGCGGCTGTCGCTGATGTTGGCTCCGGCACAGGCATCCTCACTGAACTGCTCTTGCAGCGCGGCGCGACCGTCTACGGTGTGGAGCCGAATGGCGCGATGCGCGGCGCGGCCGAGGCCGCGCTGAGCGGCTATCCCGGCTTTGTTAGCGTCGACGGCCGCGCCGAGGCGACGACCTTGCCCGCCGCGAGCGTCGACCTGATTACCGCCGGCCAGGCGTTTCACTGGTTTGAACCGGTCGGGACCCGGACCGAGTTCCAGCGAATCCTGCGGCCGGGTGGATGGGTCGGGCTTATCTGGAACGCGCGCGACGAGCAGAGCGGCGGGTTTGCCGTCGATTACGAGGCGTTGCTGAACGAGTATGCGCGTGGCTACCGCGCCGTGCGCCGTGATGCCCACTTCGGCAAGATCGATATCCTCTTTCCGGACGGTTATGAACGCCGCGTCTTCCAGCACGAGCGGCGTCTGGACTATGAGAGCGTCCACGGCGGGCTGCTCTCGTCGTCGTACGCACCTTTGCCTGGAGACCCGAACTACGAGCCGATGATCGCTCGCCTGCGCGCCATCTTTGACGACCACCAGCGCCAAGGGTTTGTCAACTTGGCCTACGAGACACACCTCTACCTCGGCCGGCTGGAGTAGTCACCTCAGGGCGGCAACATTCCCTCTTGACATCTGCCCGCAAATTAGATTATCATCTACTATGTTAGATAAACATCTAACATAGTGGTTTGAACTAGCGGCTGTTGTGGTTGAGCAAGGAGCGTGTAGCCATGTTGCGTCCCGATATTCAGGCGGAGATAATCCTTTCGTTCCAGGAGGAGAAGCGGCAGGAGCTGGCGCGGATTCGGCAGCAACGGAAATCACCGGCCGCGCATCGGCCGCGGCGGGCGCGCCTGTTGAGAGCAAGCGGCGCCCTTCTGATTACCGCTGGTGGGGCGTTGCTGCGCCTTTCCGGCGCATACGCCATCGGCGAGGCCGACCGGCGATTGGGAGAAGCAGCCTGATGGCAGACACGACGGCCCTCGAATTGCGCACCCGGCAGGTTGGTCCCTGGTCAATGAACACCTACGCCCTCGTCTGCCCGGCAACAGGGCAGAGCGTCCTCATTGATCCCGGCGACGACCCGCTGACCCTGACCGAGATGATCACCGGCACGATCCCGGTGGCCATCCTGCTCACGCATACTCACGGCGACCACATCGGCGCGCTGGACGAGATGCGGACGCAACTCAACGTGCCTGTCGCCGTGTTTGACGGCCCTCACGCCGGCGGCATTGCCCTGGACGCGCAGATTCCGTTGCGCGACGGCGATCTAGTTTCCGTCGGCCAGCACGCGCTGCGTGTCTACCACGCTCCCGGCCACATCCCTGATCAGGTGTGCTTCTACCTGGAGGGGGATACGCGGGCCATTGTCGGCGATACCATCTTCGACGGCGGGCCGGGCAAGACTTGGGCGGCCGAGGATTTCCAGCAGACGCTGCGGACGTTGCGTGATGTCGTCTTGCCGTGGCCCGATGACACCGTTTGCTACCCCGGTCACGGCCCAAGCTTCCGCCTGGGCGATCGTCGCGCGCGGATCGAGGCGTTTCTGGCTCGCGACCACGGCGACTTCTTCGGCGACGCGGCCTGGGAGATGACCTGAGATGACCATCTCACCCCGCCTGTCCGGTATGCGCGGCTTTGTCTTCATCTGGTTCGGCCAGCTTGTGTCCATGCTGGGCACGGGCATGACCAACTTCGCCCTCTCTTTCTACCTGTTCCAGAAGACGGGCCAGGCTACAGCGCTGACCATCGCCATCTTTTGCTTCGTTGCCCCCAGTATCCTGCTCAGTCCGCTGGCCGGCGCGCTGGTCGACCGCTCGAACCGCAAGTTCGTCGTGATCATTACCGATCTCGCCGCGGGACTGGTCACCATCGCCTGGCTGACCATTGTTCTTACCCACGGCAACCTGGAACTGTGGCAGGTCTATCTCGGCAACATCATCACCGGCGCGTTTAACGCCTTTCAGTTCCCGGCATTCTCGGCCGCCGTCACGCTGATGATCCCCAAGGAGCAGTATAGTCGCGCGGCGGGTATGATGGACTTCGCCGGGGCTTCGTCCGGCATTCTCGCGCCTGCCTTCGCCGGGGCGCTCCTAGGGCCCATCGGCCTGGGTGGCATCATGGCGATCGATATCGCCACGTTTATCTTCGCCATCCTGGCTGTGCTGGTCGTCCACATGCCACAGCCAGCGCCCGAGCCGCATCAGGCGGGCGCCAAGCGCCCGAGCCTCGTGCAGGATTCGCTTTATGGCTTTCGCTACATTTTGGCGCGGCCGAGCCTGATGGGCCTGCAACTCGCCTTTACCGCCATTAACTTCATCTCCGCTTTCGGCGGCGTCATCACCATCCCGCTCATTCTGGCGCGCACGGGAAACAATGCCGGCACCCTGGCGACCGTCGAGTCGCTGGCGGCGTTTGGTGGGGTGGCCGGCGGATTGATCATGAGTACCTGGGGCGGCCCGAAGCGCAAGACGCGCGGCGTGTTACTGGGCATGTCGGCCGAGAGCTTGCTGGGTCCGCTCGTTCTGGGCGTCTCCCGCACGCTGCCGGGCTGGATCTTCGGCGGCTTCATGTCTCAGGCGTGGATTCCGATCATCAACGGCTCCAACCAGGCCATTTGGCAGTCCAAGGTTCAACCGGCTGTGCAAGGGCGGGTCTTCGCCACGCGGCGAATGATCGCTCAAATCAGTTTCCCCGTCGCCGTGCTGTTTGCCGGGCCGTTGGCCGACCGGGTCTTTGAGCCGGCTATGCAAGGCGGTGGGTGGGCGGCGCAACTCTTTGGCCCGCTCGTGGGCACCGGGCCAGGGGCGGGCATGGGCCTAATGGTCGCCCTTAGCGGCCTGTTTGGCGTTGTGGTTGGACTCATCGGTTACATGGTTCCCACTGTACGCAACGCCGAAAGCATCCTGCCCGACTTTGACGCCGCGTCCGCGCCGCCCGCGCCGGAAGCGGAAGCCGCGGCGGCGTAGAGCCAAGAACCGTCGCTTGATACCGGCGATCCTTGCCAAGGCAATAAGATGACGAGCGCGAACGACTTGCGTATTGAGTGGGAGATCGGCACGGCATACGATTTCTTCATCAGCCTCATCGTGCTGCATGAGCCAGAGAAGTACGGCCTGCGCGGCTCGTGGGCGGCGGGCGTGCGCTCGCGCCTTCCGGCGGCCGAGCGCGACCTGTTGCAACAGGCGCGCACCATTATCTGGCCCATGCGCTGGATCTATACGTTACCCGCGCCAAAAAGCGCACGAGTGGCCTTAGACGGCCTCCGGGCGCTGTCGCCGCTTGAGCGACTCTTTGCGTTGATGCCAGCCGCCCCGGATGCTGTAACCCGCTTCCTGACGGTCGTGGCCGAGCGCCGCGTATGGGATGACGGCGATCTGAAGCGGCTGGTTGCACTGATGCAGGAAGGCGATTGGGAGAAGCACCCGCCGGCAGCCGTCCGGAAGGACGCGCTCGATATCCTCGCTCTTTGGGCTGATCCCGAAAGCAGTGGCGATGGCCTTTTGTCCGCGCTGGAATGCTACTATGAAGCCTTCTTTGCCGAGGAGGAAGCGCGCATCCGGCCGATGCTGGCGAGCGCTTTGGAGCGGGCGCGAACCCTGGCGGCCGAACTGCCCCAGACGGCGCTGCTGGAAGAGTTATCTCAGGGTGTGCGCCTGGCGGACACCTGGGAGGGCAAGGCGCTGGTGGTTGGCCCTTCCTTTTGGGCGACGCCGCTGGTCATCCTGGCCCGCCTGTCGGATGACAAGACACTCTTTATGTTCGGCGCGCGCCCGGCCGACGCCTCGCTAATCCCCGGCGACGTGGTGCCCGATGCCCTCTACCAGGCGTTGAAGGCGCTGGCCGACCCGACACGGCTGCGCATCCTGCGCTACCTGAGCGATGAGCCGCTGGCCCCGGCCGAACTGGCCCGTCGCCTGCGGTTGCGCTCGCCCACCGTCATCCACCACCTCGACGCGCTGCGCCTGGCGCGGCTGGTGATCGTGACGCTGGAGGCCGAGGGCAAGCGCTATGCCATCCGGCCGGATGCTGTGGCGGCCGTCTGCGATTTGTTAGCGGGGTTCTTAGAGGGGCGGGAGGAATAGGCTGATCAGGGGGGAGATGCAGAGCCGCTCGCGCCGCCCCGCATCTCCATGCTCCTTCTCCCTGATACCACCCGAAGGCGAACGGCGAGACCGTCCGCGATCTAGGGCCATGGTAAGCGAGGTAAAGGGAGAATGCAATTAAGAGATCGTGAAAACAGCGGAGGGGGGCGAAAAAAGAAGGGGAGCGGGGTGCAGGGGAGAGAAGTCGCCCCCGCTCCCCGGCTAGCCTACCCCGCGTAGCAGCTCCGCGCCTCTTCCCCAATGATCCGCAGACCCGCGCGTACCACCGCATCGTCCTGAGCGTAATTCATACGGATGCACTCCTCCGCGTGCCGCCAGTGCTCCGGCAGGCCGGGGAAGAAGTAGTGGCCGGGGACAACCAGAACACGCCGGGCCTTCAGCCGCTCGTAGAGCTCGGCCGCGGTGATCGGCAGGTCCTTGAACCACAGCCACAGGAAGAACGCGCCCTCGGGCGCATGCACATAGTAGTCCACGCCGGCCAGCGCCTCAGGCAGCGCGTCGAGCGCGGCCTGGACCTTGCGGGCGTAGTGGGGCTGGATGACCTCGCGGCTGAGGCGCAGCACGTCGCCGCTGCGCACCAGGTCGAGGGCCATGTATGCGCCGAAGTTGCCGGGGGCCAGGGACAGGACGGCGTTGGCCGCGCCGATGGCGGCGGCGATCTCCGGCCGGGCGACGACGATGCCCGTCCGCGCTCCCGGCAGGCCAAGCTTCGACAGGCTGAGGCAGAAGACGATGCTCTCGTCCCACACCGGCCGCACGTCGCGGTAGAGGATGCCCGGGAAGGGCGGGCCGTAGGCGTTGTCGATGATCAGCGGGATGTCGTGGGCCTTCGCCAGGGCGTGGAGCCGGGCGATCTCCTCATCGGTCAGGACGTTGCCGGTGGGGTTGGTCGGCCGCGAGACGCAGATGGCCCCGACCTCGTCCGTCACGCGCAGCGCGTCGAAGTCGACGCGGTACTTGAACTGGCGGCCGGGCAGGTGCTCGATCTCCGGGCGGTAGGAGATGAACAGGTCGTCGTCCAGCCCGACGTCGGCGTAGCCGATGTACTCCGGCGTCAGGGGCAGCAGCACCTTCTTGCGCGTGCCGTCGCTGAAGCGTCCCGCGAAGAGGTTGAACAGGTAAAAGAAGGCCGTCTGGCTGCCGTTGGTCAGGGCGACGTTTTCCTCGGTCACGGGCCAGCCGAGCTCGCGGCGGAGCAGGTCGGCCGCGGCGGCGCGGAAGGCGCGGTCGCCAGCCGGCGGGGCGTAGTTGCCGACCAGCCGCTCGAAGGCGTCGCCCTCGCGCATGCCCGTTTCCATGCGCTCGCGTAAACATGCCTCGACCTGCGGGATGCGGCTCGGGTTCCCGCCGCCAAGCATGATCATGTCCTCGCCGCTGGCCAGGGCGTTGCCCAGGTCGTCCATCAATTGCAGGATTCCACAATTGCGAACGAACTTTTCTCCGAA
>CAZSOD010000097.1:0-13100 GCA_964608255.1 uncultured Ardenticatenaceae bacterium | reverse complement strand
GCCCGGCCGGGTCTCTTTCCCTAAGGCGACGCGCTTTGGCGGCAACTCGTTGCCTTTGCGCCCTTTGCTATAATCCGCTGGGTATCCGAATCCCTGCCCTCGACTAGGAGAAACGAATGTCGAAAAACGCCTATGCCCTTCTAATCGCGGCTATCATCGTACTCGGCCTGACCCTGGCCGGCTGCCAGCCGGCCGAAACCGCCACGGAGCAGCCCGACGCCGGAGTAGCTGGCGTCACTGAACCCGCGGCGACAACCGCGGCCGAGGTGCCGGGGACCGAGTCGGCCACAGCCGACCCCCTCATTGTCCTGATCGACAACGACGAGGGGCCCATTACCCCGGCCAACTTCAACACGTTCATCGGTTACTACCTGGTCGGCTGGGTTTACGATCCCCTGTTTGCTCGCACGCCGGAACTTGGCGTAACACCCGCCCTGGCGACTGACTACAGCGTCAGCGAGGACGGCTTGACCTGGACGATCCAATTGCGCGATGACGTTAAGTGGCACGACGGCGAGCCTTTCACGGCCGCCGACGTCGTCTTCAGCTACAACTTCCTCGTCGATGCCGGCCGCGCCGCCAATCTGGCCTCCATCGAAAGCATCGAGGCGACCGGCGACCACGAGGTCGTCATCACGCTGACCGCGCCGAACCCGTTCTTCCTGCGCGAAGGCCTGGCCGGCTACTTCATCATGCCCGAACACATCTGGAAGGACCAGGAGCCGATCAGCGGCGAGTTGAGCCAGTTCCAGGGCCTCATCGGGACGGGCCCCTACCGGCTGGGCGAGATCGTCCCCGGCGAATCGTACACCTTCACCGCCAACGCCGATTACTTCCGCGGCCAACCCCGGGTGCAGACGCTGATCGCCAAGATCGTTAAGGACCGCACGCAGCAGTTCAACCAGTTGCGGACGGGAACGGCCCACGCCGTGCTTTCGTCCGTGCCGCCGGCCCAGGTGGAGCAACTGGCCGCCGACCCGGCGATCGAACTGGCCAAGGGGTCGGACTTCTTCAACTACATCTTCTACATGAACGGTTCGCGGTCGCCGTTCGACCAGCCGGAAGTGCGACAAGCCATTGCCAAAGCCATCGACGCGAAGATGCTGGTGGACACGGTCATGCTCGGCCAGGGCGTGGAACTGCCGCTCAGTTGGTACCACCCCGAAGTGCCCTGGAGCATCAACACGCCGCGCGAGTTTGACCCGGCTGCGGCGCAGTCGTTGCTGGACTCCGCCGGCCTGGTCGACTCGGACGGCGACGGCGTGCGCGAGTTCAACGGCGAGCCGACCGCGTTCGAGATCCTCTGCGACACCAACAACCCGGTCGAGGTGCGTTCGACCGAGTTGATCGTCAATATGCTGGCGGACGTTGGCATCGGCGCGTCGCAGAAGTGCCTGGACATTGACACCGAAGTGACCTATATCTGGCCCAACTTTGTCTCCGTCCCCGAACCGGACTACGACATGGCGATCTGGGGCTGGTCGAGCGGCACGCAGTTTCAGCAGGGCTTTGTCACCGGCATGCTCCACAGCGACTTCGGCGGCATCGGTTGGGCTAACCTGACCGGCGTCGCCGATCCGGAGATGGACAAGCTGCTGGCCGATCTGGGAAGCGCCGCCGACCAAGCTGCGGCCGACGCGGCGTCGCAAGCGGTCCAGGAGCGTATGGCCGCGACCCTGCCCTATATCCCGCTGATGTCACCCGGCGGCAACTTCGCCTACCGGCCCGAGGCTTATGACGGCTGGGTTTACATGAATGGCACCGGCATCATGTCGGCGTGGTCGTTCCTGCCTGAGAATGCCTCCCAGTAGAAACGCTTCCCTAGAGGACCAGCCGGCCGGCGAGACCGACCGCGCCGGCTGGTCAACGCTGGCGCACGAGATCTTTGGGCCGCGGGCGCGGGTGCTGGGCGTCACGACGCTGAAGCGCAGCGCCGGGCCGTCCATTGTCTACCGGCTGCGTGTCGCGGACCAGGCCGGCAAGTCACGAACGCTTATCGCCAAACGCGCCGCTGCCGGTCGGGAGGGCGATCCATTCGACCACCAGCGCGAGGCGCGCTTCCTGCGCCTGCTGGCCGAAGCCGAGTTTGACATCCCGCGGCCCTACACCTACTATGCCGGGCCGATGGCCGCGTCCGGTGATTGGCTGGCCGTCGTTGAGGACGTTTCGGCCGCCTATCGCTTCCCCGACGCTACCCAGCCCTGGGGCATGGACGGCCTGCGCCCGGTTCTGGCCGCCTACGCGGCCTTTCATGCGCGGGGGACGGCGGCGCTGGCGGCGCTGGGCGACCGCGAGTGGCTTTTCCCGCCCTACCAGGGGCGCGTTGAGGCCGTCGCGGCCGAGATGCCGGCGCTGGTCGAGTCGCTCGTCGCCGCGGGCATCTGGCAGCCGCTGCCCGCCTTCGGCGCGCTGCTGGAGCGCACGCTGCGCGAACTGGAGACCTCGCCCGGCTGGGGGGCGACGCTCGTCCACAACGACGTCACACCGGCCAACGCCGGGCTGCCCCGCGGCGGCCAGGGGCTGGCCATGCTGATCGACTGGGAGATGGTCGGTAGCGGGCCGGCTGAATTGGATCTGGCCTACATGTTCCTGCAGCCGTTCGATAACGCCCGCGGCGTCGACAGGCAGGCGGCTCTGGATTGCTATTGGGACGCGCGGCGCACGCTGGAAGGCCGCGTAGCGTCTCCGGCCGAGCGCGCGGCGACTCAGCGGCGGGCCGACGCCTTGCTCGCCCTGTGGCTCGTCCCCGTCGCGGCCCGTCGCCTGTTGACCCCATTCCCGGCCGGTTCCAGCGGCCGCGTCTACTGGGATTCGATGTCTGGCGTTCTGGAGCGCCGGCTGCGCGAGTTGTGCCGCTCATGAGAAGCGGACCGACGGTGGATGGACGCCCGTCAGGGGCGTACGGAGAGTGGCTTCGAACAGGACGCGCCCTTTTCCGTAGCTGGCGACGCCCGCTCAAATACGGCGTTACCCTCCTTCTGGCTGTCTGCCTGAACTTCTTCTTGCCGCGGGCGATGCCCGGCGACCCGCTGGCGCTGCTGGCGGGCAACGCCGTCCGGCAGATGGGCGCGGAGAAGATCGCCGCGCTTCGCGCCGCCTACGGGCTGGATGACCCATTGGGGCGGCAGTTCCTCGTCTATCTGGGTCAACTCCTGCGCGGCGACCTGGGCCAGTCTTACCGTTACAGCGGCGGTCGCAGTGTCGTCGAGGTCTTGGGTGAACATTTCCTGTGGACGGCGTTCCTGGTTCTCTCCAGCCTGACCATCGCCGTGGCGGTCGGCTGCCTGCTCGGCGCCTGGTCAGCCTGGCGGCACGGCCGGCCGGCCGATCTCGGCCTGATGACCCTGTTTTTCAGCCTGCGCTCCATCCCGCCATTCTGGCTGGCGATGATCCTCATCCCGGTCTTTGCGGTCAGGCTGGGCTGGCTGCCGGTCGGCGATGCTTACTCCTTCCCGCGGCCGGCGGGCTGGGCGCGGGTGAGCGACGTCGCTCGCCACGCCATCTTGCCCATCACCGTGCTGACCCTGGCCTACATACCCTCTGCCTACGCCATCATGCGGACTTCCATGCTGGGGGAGATCGGCGCCGATTACATCCGCACGGCCCGGGCCAAAGGCGTGCCGGAACGGCTGGTGCTCGTCCGCCACGCTATGCGCAACGCCCTTCTGCCGGTGGTGACGCTCGTGGCCCTTGATCTGGGGCAGCTCCTCGGCGGGGTCGTGCTTATCGAAACGGTCTTCAACTACCGCGGGCTGGGCAACATGATGTTCGAGGCGGTTAAGAGCCGCGACTACCCGCTGCTGCAGGGCGGCTTCCTGTTGTTTACCCTGGGCATTCTTACCATCAACCTCATCGTCGATCTGGCCTACGAGCGGCTCGACCCGCGGGTGCGCCGGAGAGGATTCGAATGAACCAGGAAATCCTCGATTCGACCGAGTTTCGCGGCCTGCCGCGGGTCGATGAGCCAAGAGCCGCGGGCAAACCGCGCTTGTCGCGGCGCGTCTACAACATCGTCGGGCTGATGGGTATGGGCCTGCTGGCGGGGCTGCTCCTGCTATCGCTCTTCCCCGCGGCCATTGCTCCCTATGACCCAACCGAGACTGTCGGGCGGCCGTTTCTGCCGCCCGACGCCGACCACCGACTGGGTACAAACGACATCGGTCAGGACATCCTCAGCGAGCTCATCTGGGGCACGCGCGCTTCGCTCCTGACGGGATTGGTCGTCAGCCTGGTGTCGGTGTCCATCGGCGTGGTTGCCGGACTGGTCAGTGGCTACTTTTCCAACGCGCTCAGCGCGATCATTCTGGTACTTGTCGATCTCGTTCTCGTTCTCCCGTTTCTGCCCCTGGTCATCTTACTGAGCGCCTATCTCGGCCCCAGCCAGCGCAACGTTGTCCTGATCCTGATCCTGGTCTCCTGGGCCATTCCCGCCCGCCTGATCCGTTCGCGCGTCCTCACCCTGACGGAGATCCCTTACGTCGAGGCGGCGCGGGCGCTCGGCAGTAGCGATTCCCGGATTATCCGGCGTCATATCTGGCCGGCGGTGCGTACGATCGCGCTGGTGCAGGTTATGATGCTGGCCGCGAGCGCCATCCTGGCCGAGGCCAGCCTCAGCTTTCTGGGGCTGGGCGACCCATCGACCAAGAGTTGGGGGACAATGCTCTACTTTGCCCAGGTCAGCGGCGTCTTCCTTGGCGATGGCTGGCTGTGGTGGGTTGTGCCCACAGGTCTGATGATTACGCTTACGGTCCTTGGACTGGTCCTACTCGGCTACTGGCTGGAACAGCGCCTCGAGCCGAACTTGCATTAGCTGTCTATTCGATACCCATGACCGAATTACCCCGTCAGGACCTGACCGCCGAAGAAACCTTCCTGTGGGCGTGCGCCCGCTCCTGGCGGCGGCCGGAAGATGTGGTCGTGCCGCCGTCGCTAGACTGGGCGCGCGTCGTCGCCGTGGCCCAGGACAATCGGATGCAGACGTTGCTGGCGCGCCTGCTGGCGGAGCGTGGGCTGCTCGAATGCCTGCCCCACGACAGCCGCGCCGCGCTCCTGGCCGATGCGGACAGGATGCGCGCGAGCGCCGCCACATTGGGCGACGCGTTGCGCCGCTATCTGCAACTGGCGGCCGCACGCGACATCCCAACCGTCGTTCTCAAAGGCCTGTCGGTGTCGCTGAACGTCTATGGCGAGGCAGCCATGCGCCCCGGCGGCGACATTGACATTCTAGTGCGGCCGGGCGACGTCGCCGCCTCCCTGGAAATCCTCGAGGAGATGGGCATCGGCCGTTTCTGGCCCAACCTTATGGACGATGCCTATTACGCGCGCCACCACCTGCACCAACAGCGCTGCTCGTCCGATCTGCGCGTCTGGTTCGAAATCCACTGGGCGCTGGATCACCCTCTCTCGCTCCTCACGGTAGACTATGCGGCGATGATGGACAATTCCACCCCCGGGCAATTGCTGGGCGAACCGGTGCGCGACCTGGCGCTGCCCGACCTGATCCTCAGCCTGGCTATTCACCTGGTCAAGCACGCCGTTTACCTGCCGAGCGTCAGCGGGCGTCCGGATCTGGCGCGCATCATCCTGGCCGACGGGATGCTTATGTACTTTCTGGACGTGGCTGAGTTGGTAAAGCAACATGCGCCGGACATCGACTGGTTGCGGCTCATTGCGACCAGCGAGGCGAGCGGCGCGGCCGACCTGACCGGCGCGGTGCTGCGCGCCTGCCGCGCTATACTGGATGCGCCGGTTCCCGACTGGGTTCTGACGAACTTGCCCGTGCGTGGGCCGGGAGCCATCACGCGCCGCGTGCTGGCGCGCGTCGCCGAATATGAGACGACGACGTATCTCGGGCAAAAATCTAGCCGTTTATGGGAGTTTCTGCTGGTGACCAACGGCGCGTTCATCCTGCGACCGATCCGCGCGCTCGATCTGGCCGGCTACGTGTTTCCCGGTCGCGATTTTCTGCGGCGGCGCTATGGCCGCAACTCGCTCAACACAGCCGTGGCCCACGCCGCGCGAGCCGGAGGCCAGTATGCCCGCCTGGGCATCGACACGGTCTATTATGCCTGGGAGCGCTATCGCCGGTTGAAGGCCCTGAACCAGAGCGCGTCGCTCTTCAACCGTCTGGACACGGGCGCATGACGACCGGGCCAATCGGCGGTCGGCCGAAGTCGCTGGCCGGAGTTGTGCCGGCACGGCTGGGCCGCTACGTCTCGCTAGCCATGTGGCAGGCGCTCTTCTTGTTTGCGGTCGATGGCGTCGCTAACGTCCTCGACTATCTCTTTCACGCCTTCCTCGGCCGCTCCCTGGCCCCTAGCGACTTCGCCGTCGTGCAAACGATGAACGCTGTGTTCCTGATCGTCGGTACCGCCTTCGGCGTGCTCCAGCCGGTCGTGGCCCGCTTCGTCGCTCGCTCGCGCGGCCTGGCCGAACCGCTGCCGCGCCGGGCGGCTATTTTCCAGATATACATCTACCAGAGTCTGGGACTGGGGCTCAGCCTGGCGGCGCTGGCGTGGCTTGGCCGCGACACCCTGGCCGCCTGGCTCAACGTGCCCGCGGCCGCCATTAGCCTGGCCGCCGTGGCCCTGATTGCCTTCCTGGCCCGTCCCGTAGTCAACGGCATGTTGCAGGGCCAGGAGCGCTTTGTCTTGTTCGGCCTCACCCATACCGTCTATGCCTCCGGGCGGCTGGTCGTGGCCCTGGCGCTGGTGGGGCTGCTCGGGGCGGCTGCCCTGGGCGGCGTGGCGGCCATGGTCGCGGGGCTGTTTCTGGCGCTGGCCGCCGGCCTTCTATTTCTGGGTCGCTCCGTCTGGGCGCGGCCGGAGCCGCTTGCGCCCGCGGCGCGCCCGATCCTGTCCGCGGGCTGGCGGCTCTCGCTGGCCGCGTTCTTCGCCTACGCGGCCTACATGGCGCTCCTCAACGTCGACATCATCTGGGTCAACCGGACGCTCTCGCCCTATGTCGCCGGCACCTACGCCAGCGCCGCTGTCCTGCGCCGCGTCATGGCCGTCCTGCCGGGGGCAGTGCTGACCGTGCTCTTCCCGCGGATTGCCGCGCAGGTTGCCCTGGGCCGGCGGCCCGACCGCACCTTGCTGAAAGCCGCGGCCGCCGTAATCGTCTCGACGGTCGGGGTGGCCCTGGTCTACCTGATGTTCGGTCCTCAACTCATCCGGTTCCTCTTCGGCGCCAAGTACCCTCAGGCCGGGGAATTGCTGGACGTTATGGCCGTGGCTATGGTCGGCGCCGGCTTGCTAGCCGTCTGCCTGAACCTGTTCCTGGCTTCGCGCCCCTGGCCGTTCGTGACCGCGCTTGTCCTGTTGGCCGTATTGCAGATCGCCCTGCTGGCCCGCTGGGGTCAGTCGGCGCAGGCAGCTACGGTCATCCTTGCGACAACCCTCTGGCTGGGCGCGCTCGCCGGTGGCGCGATTTACCTGCTTTGGCTGCGGCCGTCGCTGCGCGGCCAACAGGAGGCATCTTAGTGGACTCATGGCATTGGCAGCAGCTCTTTGACGAACGCGCGGGCGACCTCGAGGATTTTTGGGGGCGGCGGCCCAACCACCCCCGCCAGCGGCGCGCGTTTCACGTGTTCGGCCACCCGGTCGTGTTGGCCGCCAACGATGCGGCCGTGCTGGCGGCTCTGGACTACTCCCTGCCCCTGTTCTCGCAGGCGCCGGAGATCGACCGGCCGCCATTCACCGTCGATGTCGTCGTGCGCCCGATGCCCACGCCGCCGGGCGAAAGCGTCGACCAGGTAGTCGGCCACGTCCTTTACACTGGCGCGGGGGCCTGGATAGCGATCGACCTCGGCCCGTGGGGGCAGGCCTTCGCCGAACCGGCCGCCGGTTGGGCGGTAGCCATCGTAACTCCCGAACTGGCGGCCCGGCCCGACCTATTGAGTCTGACGCTGCTGAACACCATCCTACTGAACTTCTGTCTCGCCAACGGGTACGGGATGCTGCATGCCTCGTGCCTGTGGCGCGAGGATCGCGCGCTGCTCTTGATGGCGCCCCATAACAGCGGCAAGTCAACCACCGCTCTACGGCTCGTCCTGGCTGGTTATGCGCTGGTCTCCGACAGCATGATTCACGTTGCCCCCGAACGTGAAACCGACCTGGCTCCGTTGCTGGCCGGCTTCCCGACGCGACGCATCAAGCTGCGCGCCGATATGCTCGACGCCTTTGCCCCCTTGCGCCCCTTCGTCCAGGCCGAGCGCGTGCGCGAGGAGATCAAGTATGTGCTGGACCTGGCGCGCGTCGACCCGACACGCGTCGTCACTGCGGCCGTCCGCCCGTCGCGGGTGACCCTCTGTCTCCTGACCCGGACGGATGAGCCGGCCACGACGTGGCGGCCGGCGAGCGCGGATGAAATTGCCGCCTGCGTGATGGCGAATAGCCTTTTCTACGACACGACCGAGGTGTGGCAGCGCAATCTCACGGCCATCGACCGCCTCCTGGCCCACACCCGCGGCTATCACCTGGCGATCGGGCGCGATCCGGAAAAGCTGGTTGCCGCGGTTGAACGGCTGTGGTCGGCAGGCTGAAACCGATCAGGGAGCGGGGTAGGCCTCCGGAAGAGGAGGCTCCGGCGGCGCGCCGGTATGGAACGTCAGACTCTGCAACGCCAGCCCCAACGGCCGCTGGTCACGCAGGGACGGCTCGTGAGCGTCCGGGAACTCAAAGATCAACACGTTGACGGCGCCGGGCCGCAGTAACTCGCTCGGAAAGGTAACGGCCCGGCGCTCGCCCGGGTCGCCGCTCCACTCGCTGCTGCCCAAGGCCATGCCGTTGAGCGAGTAGCGCACCCGCTGGCGGCCGAGCGACGTCGCCTCTATCTCGAGTGTGGTCAATGCCGTAACTGGCGGCTCCTCCAGCCGAAAATGAACCGCCGCCTCGGCGCATTGGGACCATCGGAAACCGCCCCCGCCCTCCAAAGCCGTCGGCTCAGCCCACCCGATGAACAGGGCGATGTTGCCCGGCGTCAGGAGGCTGGGCAGGAAGACCCGGGCGCGCGGCGTATCGGCCGCGTCTTGTGTTCCACCCGCGGCGGTGTCGTCCGCGGGCGAGGGCGGAGGTCTCAGACGCGAGATCGGGTCGGCATTGTAGGCGATGATCTGGCCGAGTTGGTACGAGGTCAGCGTCGACGGCGATTGCCCTTCGCGTACGACACTCTCGCGCTCGATCTGGCACAGCATCCCATTCGACGCCGCGATCTGGGTGTAGCGCCAGTTGAAGAGGTCGCCGAGCGCGCCGCCCGACAACGGCACGGGATCGATTGCCCCGTTCCAGCGCGAGGCCGGCTGACTATTTAGGCCAAGAACGACGTGGATGAAAAGCGCGGGCAGCGCCAAACCCACATAGGCCATCGCCCAAAGTCGCGCGCGCCGGGGCGTCGTATCCGCCGTGACGGCCGCCCACCCGATAGCCGTCAGCAGAATGATGCCCGGCCAGATGTCGGTCAGCAAGCGCGGGCCGAACGACCAGCCGCCCCACCAGCTAGCTGCCCGGGCGATCAGGATCAGGTGCAGCGCGAACCAGGCGGCGCAAAGCCAGACGAGTCGTTGCCGGCGCAAGCGCCGCGAATGGAACGCATCGGCGGCCAGCACCACCAGCAGGAAAGGGCTGAAGACGAAGAGTCCGCGCCCTGGACTAATCAAGTTGCCGGCGACGCCGACCCACAGCGGGGCGCGCTCGACCGTGAGGCGCGCCGGCGAGTAATACGACGGCAGCCAGCTTCCAAGGAGATGGTGATACCAGAGCTGATACCCGATCAGTAGACCGAGCGCGGCGGTGGCGGCCAGCGCCAGCGCTCGGCGCTGGCGAAGCGCCAGATAGATAAAGGCAGGCGCAATGAAGGCGGCGGCCGTCGCCCGGCACAGGAAGGCCAGGAATAAGAGGGCGCCGAGTAGCAGCGCCCGCGGAGTCGAGAGGGGGCGGTGTTCGCCTCCCGCCAGAAGCCAGAGAGCGCCGCCGATGAAAAGCACGGCGTAGTTGTGGCTCCAGAGCGCCGTCCCAAGCGTGCTGATCAGGCTGCCGCCGAGCGTGGATACCAGGGCGATCACCACGGCGCTGCGATCGGAGACGAAGCGGCGCGCCAGAGCATAGCCCAGGAAAAGGGCCAGGACGGCCGTCAGCGCGGAGAGGAGTTCTTGCAGCCGATAATTATCGGTTGTTCGCATGTCCCATCCGGCCCTCCGCGCCAGGGCCACTGCGGGCGCGGAAAGCAGCGAGGGGCCGACCGGGAAGTAATGGATGTAATGCCCGTTGGTTTCCTGAATGGTCGCGTCGGCGACATAGTCGGCAAAAGGCCGGTCCAAGATAGCGTCTGACCGGTAATTGTCGAGATAGACCGTGTGATAGTCTACGAGCGCCTGCGAGACCAGCAGATTCAGCCTGGGGTCCGATCCGGTGTCGGTATTGATGGAGAGGTAGCTTAGCAGGAAGACGGCGACGCCGCCGGCGACCAGCCAGAAGAGTGGGCGGCGCATGGGCCAATGTTAGCAGAGCCGGAGTGGTAGCGGAAATTGGGGTTAAGCGCGGCCGGAACTCGTGGCCGCAAACGGCAATCGCACGGTTGAAGTGGGCCGCCGCTGCCGGTCACCGGTGTCGGTCAACGCCAACCTGTTGGCACATATCCAACACCGGGCAGGTGGAGCAGCGCGGCAACTGGCCGGTGCAGATGTGCTTGCCGAAGGGGACGAGCAGCCGGTTGATGTCGATCCAGTGCTCGCGCGGCAGCGCGCGCTCCAGTTCGACCATCGTCTGCTCCGGCGTCGGCGCGGCCACGTAGCCCCAACGGTTGGTGACGCGGTGGACGTGGATGTCGACGCTGATCCACGGCTCGCGACAAGCCACGGCCAGCGTCAGGTGGGCGCACTTGACCCCCACGCCGGAGAAGGACAGCAACACCGCTTCGTCGCACGGCAACTCGCCGCCGAATTCGTCCACCACGCGCCGGGCGATGGCCTGAATCTGGTACGACTTGCGCTCGTGGAAGGTACTGGGGGCGATGAGCCGGTCGATCTCGTCCGGGCTGAGGCGGGCCAACTCGGCCGGAGTGCGGGCCGCGTCCAGCAGCCGGCGCGAAAGGGGCAGCGAGTCCTCGTCGCGGGTGCGGATGGAGATGATGCAGGCGACGAGTTGCTCGAAGGGCGAGGCGTAGCCCAACTCGGCCAGTTCGAACATGGCGGCCTTGGGATAGGGGGCGACGGCCGTGTCAATGCGGCTCAGGGCCAGATCGATGTCGAAGGGCACTTTATGCGTCTTATCGGCCACGCGAAAAGCGTAACGCAAAGGCGCGAGGACGCAAGGGAAGCATAAATAAAACCGGCCGGGTTTGCGTTAAACCCGGCCGGTCTTCTTCTTCTCCGTCTCTTAACCGGTGGCGTTTAGGCGTGAACAGACTCCAACAGCGGCCGGAACTTATAGCCGTAGACAATCATCCCTTCCGGCCCATCCGTCCGCAGCTTGCGCGTGACCATCTCCACCGGCATGCCGATCTGCACCTCAGTGAAGTCGACGTCGGTCAACTGCGCCGTGACCAGGGGACCTTCTTCCAGCTTGACCAGAGCGATCATATAGGGCGCATTGTGCTCGAAGCCCGCCGGCGGGTCATAGACCGTCGTATAGGAGTAGACTTCACCCAGGCCGGTGAAGGTGTAGAGCTCCTTGGCGGGGGCTTCGCACTCGAGGCAGACGTCGCGCGGCGGGAAGAGCTTTACTCCGCAGTTGGGGCAGACTTCGCCGACCAGCGTGTACCGCTGCTGATTGAGTCGCCAGTGACGAGAAACTTCCATGTCCGTGTAACCTCCAGGTCGCGGCCGCGGCTCCCGTTAGCTGTTGCCTGCCGCGCCTGCTACTCGGCCCGCCTGTCCGGCGCGCCACTGCTAATTATCTACAGCCCCACTCCCATTCACTGCCAGCGCGGTGGAAAGGACTGTCAAAAGCTCTCAAAGTGACGGGTGACGGGTGACGAGTTCAGATGCGGGTCTGAATTCGCCACTCGTCACTCGTCGTTCGTCACTCTATTTCCAGTATGTGCGTCACCGCCGTCGCTCCCGTGCCGCCGAGGTTCTGAGCCATACCGATGCGCGCGCCGGGCACCTGGCAATCGCCGGCCTTGCCGCGCAACTGCTGGACGAGTTCGACGATCTGGTAAACGCCCGTTGCCCCGATTGGATTGCCGCGCGCCTTCAGGCCGCCGAACGTGCTGATGGGAATGCGGCCGTCGCGCTTGATCTGCCCATCGCGGGCCAACTCCCAGCCCTTGCCGCGCGCGGCGAAGCCCACCGCCTCCAGCGACAGGGCGGCCATGACCGTGAACGAGTCGTGGAGTTCAAACACGTCGATGTCGTCGGGCGTGATGCCCGCGGCGGTCAACGCCCGCTTAGCGCTCAGTTCGGCCGCCGGCAACCACAAGAGGTCGCGGCGGTCATGAAGGGCCAGCGTGTCCGTCGCCAGCGCCGAGGCCGTCACGCGCACCGGCTGGGCGACCATATCTCCGGCCAGGTCGGCGCGGGTCAGCAGCACGGCCGCCGCCCCGTCGCCGGCCGGCGCCTCGTCGAAGAGGCTAACCGGGTCGGCGACCATCGGCGCGGTGGCGAAGCCCTCCGGCTTGATGCGGTTGCGGAACATGGCCCGCGGATTGCCGGCGGCGTTGGCGTGGGCATTAACGCTGAAGCCGGCGAAGTCGGCGAGCTGGAGGCCGTAGGCGTGCATGTAGCGGCGCATGAGCAGCGCCGCCGCGCCGCTAAGCGTCTGGCCGTGAATGACTTCATAGTCAGCGTCGAGCGCCGTCGCCAGCGCCGCCAGGATGGGCGAGCCGGTTTCGTCGGTCACTTTCTCCACGCCGACGACCAGCGCCGTGTCGATCAGGCCGCTCTGCACGGCCAGGATGCCCTGACGCAGCGCCGCGCCGCCGGAAGCGTCGGCCGCCTCGACCGTCATGGCCTCCGCGCCGCGCAGCCCGGCGAAGTCGGCCACCAGCGCGCCGAGGTGGTTCTGGTTGCTCAACTGACCGGCCAGCATATTGCCGACGTAGATGGCGTCGATGTTGTTGACGTGGGCGTCGTCCAGCGCCGCCTCGATGGCGTACCACGCCAG
>CAZSOD010000096.1:0-13419 GCA_964608255.1 uncultured Ardenticatenaceae bacterium | reverse complement strand
GCGGGATGACGCGCTCCATGCGCTCGATGTCGACGTCGTAGCGGCCGTAGACGTTGCTGAAGCGGAAGACCAGGTAGCGCAGCCCGTAGCACTGGGCGTAGGCGTAGATGAGCGCCTCGCCGGCGATTTTGCTGGCCGAGTAGGGACTCTCGGTAAAGGCGAAGTCGGCGTGGGACTCCTCGGTGATATAGCGGTGGATGTCGCCGTAGACCTCGCGCGAGCTGCTGAAGATGACCGGCAGCCCGTTGTGGCGGCAGAACTCCAGCAGGTTGAAGGTCATCGTGACGTTTTCCAGCGCCCGGGCGGGCTGCTGGACGAGCTCATGCACCTTGGCGTGGGCGGCAAAGTGAACAACGGCGTCGAGATCGGGCGGGTAGGGCACGTGGCCCAGACCGCCGCGGAAGTGGCTGAAGGGCGCGGTCAGGTCCTGCAGCAGCGTCGAGAAGGCATTGGTCCACGGGTTCGGCCGCACGTCCACGCCAAAGACCTCGTGGCCGCGCTCAAGCAGGTGAAGGGCCAGGTTCGTACCGATCTGGCCGCTGGAACCGGTAATGAGGATGCGCATGGTCGCTGAACTAGATGTACAAGACGCGGTTCTTCATCTCGTCGGCCGTCACTTGGTCTGGCAACCTCATCAGACGCCGCACCAGGTTGTATGGCGAGTAGCGACGCGCCAGAATGACGCCGAAGTGATCGCGGCTCTCGGCCCGGTAGCGTTGGGTGAGTGCTTCGAAATCAGCGCGGTTGCATGTCAGGAGCGCCCGCCCTTGCGCGGCGGCATAAGCAAGCTGCTCCGTGGAGGACGCGCCCAGACGGCCTTCGTCGTGCGTGGTGATGGCCGAAAAGCCGCGGCCGCGCAACAAGTCCGCTGACGTGTGGCCTGGATCATGATCGATGACTCCTGTTCCAACCTTCAGCCAAGTATAGAGGAGTAGGCGTCGGTTCGCCAAAGGGCTTCGCCAGCCCTTATCCCACAGTTCCCGCCCTACGGTCGGCGCGAACCCCTGGCCCACAACACCCGCCACGCAAACCGCGGCAAGGCCAGCATCCGCCGCCAGCGCCACGGCTCCTTGTAAAGCCGGTGCAGCCACTCCAGCCCCACCCGCTGCATCCAGCGCGGCGCGCGCACGGCGCGGCCGGTGACGAAGTCGAGCGAGCCGCCGACGCCGATGGCCACGCGCACCGTCGTCAGCGCGTCCCGATTGCGGGCGATCCACTTGTCCTGCTGCGGCGCGCCGTAGGCCACGTAGAGCAGCGCCGCGCCGCTGGCGTTGATGCGCGCCACGAGGGCCTCGTTCTCGGCCACAGCGGGCGTGCCAGCATAGCAGCCAGCCACGCGCAAGCCAGGATAGCGGGCAGTGAGGATCGCTGCGGCCGCCTCGGCCACGCCCGGAGCCGCGCCGAGCAAAAACAGCGGCCAGCCGCGCTCGGCCGCCCGTTCCGCCAAGCGGTAGACCAGTTCTGAGCCCGGCACGCGCTCCGGCAGGCGGCGGCCATAGCGTCGCGCGGCATACAGCAGCCCCACGCCGTCGGGCAGGCACAGGTCGGCCGCTTCCAGCACGCGCCGGAACTCGTCATCGGTCTGCGCGGCCATGACAAACTCTGGGTTGACCGTGGCGATCTGATGTAGCCGCGGCGCGGCCATATAGCTCTCGACCAACGCCAGCGTTTCGTCCATGGTCACGGCGTGGACGGGGATGCCGAGGAGGGGGATGGTTGTTGGCGTAGTCATCGCTTTGATTGCAGGGGAGAAGGGGGACGGGGGAGCAGGGGTGAAAAGGTCACCCCTGCTCCCCTGCACCCGCGCTCCCCTGCTCAATCTCCCGCCAGTCGCCCGGCCCGAGTCCCTCCAGCGTCCACTCGCCGATGGCCCAACGGATCAAGCGCAGCGTCGGGTGGCCGACGGCCGCGGTCATGCGGCGCGCCTGTCGGTTGCGCCCCTCGGTCAGCGTCAGTTCCAGCCAGGCCGTGGGGATGTTCTTACGGAACCGGATCGGCGGCGTGCGCGGCCAGACATCGGGGTCGGGCAGCAGGCGGGCGCGGGCCGGGCGCGCCGGGCCGTCGCTGAGGCGCACGCCGCCACGCAGCCGGGAGATGGCCCGCTGATCCGGGATGCCCTCCACCTGAGCCCAGTAGGTCTTGGGCAGCTTGTGGCGCGGGTCGGCGATCCGTGCCTGGAGCGCGCCGTCGTCGGTCAGCAGCAGCAGGCCCTCGCTATCGTAGTCGAGCCGTCCGGCGGCGTAGACGTTGGGCACGGGGATGTAGTCGGCCAGCGTCGGCCGCCCCTCCCGGTCGGTGAACTGGCAGAGGACGTGAAACGGCTTGTTGAACACCAACAGGCGGCTCACCGGCGAAAGAGTCGAATCAGGACATTCAGGACGATTGTCCCGACAATACTGATGAGGATCATCGTCGTGATGGGAATGAACACCCGCGTATTCTTGCCTTCATAGTGGATGTCGCCGGGTAGATGGCCGAGCCAGGGAAACAGCCGCCCGCCGACGACGAAGACGAGCCCGGTGATGAAGATGATCGCACCCAGAATGAGCAACCAGCGCCCCATATCGCTCATCGCTCACGCTCCCGAATCGGACTGAAAGAGTGCCGGTTGCTGGGCGCGGGGCGCGTTGTCGGGCACGGGCAGGTTCAGGTGACGGTAGGCGTGAGACGTGGCGACGCGGCCGCGCGAGGTGCGCTCCAGGAAGCCGAGCTGAAGCAGATAAGGCTCGACCACGTCCATGATCGTATCCGACTCCTCGCTGATGGACGCGGCGATGGTCTCCAAACCAACCGGGCCGCCGTTGAACTTCTCGATGATCGCCCGCATCACGCGCCGATCCAGGTCGTCGAGACCCAAACCGTCGACTTCCATCAGGTCGAGGGCGGCGACGGCCGTCGCGTGGCTGATGGTGCCATCGGAGCGCACCTGGGCGTAATCGCGGACACGGCGCAGCAGGCGCAGCGCCACGCGCGGCGTGCCCCGGGCGCGGCGGGCAATCTCGGCCGTGCCCTCCGGCGCGACGGGCACGTCGAGGATGCGCGCGCCGCGCTCGACGATCGTCTCCATCGCCGCCTGGTCGTAGAAGTCCATGCGGTAGACCGCGCCGAAACGCGCCCGCAGCGGCGCAGTCATCAGCGCCAGCCGCGTCGTCGCCCCGATGACCGTGAAGCGCGGCAGCTTCAGTCGCACGTTCTTCGCCCCCGGCCCCTTGCCCACGATCAGGTCGAGCACGAAGTCCTCCATGGCCGGGTAGAGGATTTCCTCGACCGGGCGGCTCAGGCGGTGGACCTCGTCGATAAACAGGATATCGCCGGTGCGCATGTTGGAGAGGATGGCCGCCAGGTCGCCGGAGTGCTCAATGGCCGGGCCGGCGGTGTGGCGGATGTTGGCGTTCATCTCATTGGCGACGACCTGGGCCAGCGTGGTCTTGCCCAGGCCTGGTGGGCCGTGGAACAGGACGTGGTCGAGCGACTCGCCGCGAGCGCGGGCGGCCTCTATCAGGATGCGCAGATTGTCTTTCAGCCGGTCTTGGCCAGTGAACTGGGAGAGGCGCTGCGGCCGCAGCATCGTATCCAGCCCAACGTCCTCGGCTTGCTGCTGCGCGCCGATGGTGCGTTCCGGCTGTGACGGTTGGCTGGTCATAGTCGGGGGATTATACGCGATGTGGGGCGCGGGGCGAAATAGGGGCGGTGGGGGGGACGACAGACGACAGACCACGGCAAGAACCGCTTCTGGCTGTCGTCTGTGGTCCGTTGTCTGTCGTCCCATTCCCTGCCTATTCCTCTCCGCTCCGCTACAATGATGCAAACCGCTGAAGAGAGGCACGCATGGTCTTCGAATCACGCCATCCGCTGGTCAAGCACAAGCTGACCCTGATGCGCAACAGCACGACTAAACCCAAGAAATTCCGCGAACTGATCCGCGAGATTTCGATGCTGCTCTGTTACGAGGCGACAACCGACCTGATGACGCAACCGCTGACCGTGACAACGCCAATGGGCACGGCCGACGGCGTGGAGATGCTGCACAAGGTCGGCCTCGTGCCCATCCTGCGCGCCGGGCTGGGCATGGTCGAGGGCATCTGGGAGATGATCCCCGGCGCGGAGGTGTGGCACATCGGCCTCTATCGTGACGAGCGGACGTTGAAGCCCGTCTCCTACTACAACAAGCTGCCGACAATGCCCACGGTGCAGGTCTGCCTCGTCCTCGACCCGATGCTGGCGACCGGCGGCTCGGCCGTCGCCACTGTGGATATCCTCAAGAAGTGGGGGGCGGAGCGGGTCAAGTTCGTCGGCATTCTGGCCGCGCCGGAGGGTATCGCCCGTTTGGAAGGGGCACACCCGGACGTGCCGATCCACGTCGCTCACGTGGACGAGCGCCTGAACGATATTGGTTACATCGTCCCCGGTCTGGGTGATGCGGGCGACCGGCAGTTCGGCACGGGCTAGTTAGTGATGGTCTATCTCTTCGTCGTCCTGGCGTCGTTTGCCGCGGCGCTGGTTTTGACGCCCCTGGCGCGCCGCCTGTCCTTCCGGCTGGGCATCGTCGCCGAGCCGGGCGGGCGGCGATTGCACCAGGGGCGGATTCCCAAGCTGGGCGGGCTGGCCGCGGCCGCCGCGTGGACAGTCGGGGTTGCGCTGACGTATCTATTGCTGCCGCCTGATAACTCCGACGACGCGCTGCGGCTGCGCGGCGTCGTGCTGGGTAGCCTGGTGGTCGTTATCGGGGGGCTGCTCGACGATCGCTACGACCTGCCGCCGTTCGCGCAACTGCTCATTCAATTGCTCGGCGCGATCATTGCCGTCAGCCACATCATCTTCATCGAGGTCTTCACCAACCCGCTGCCGACCGACACGCTGTGGGCGGCTATCCCCCTGTTTCGCGTCGAGGGCGACCTGGTGTGGTTGTGGCGGCCACTGGCCCTCCTTTTCACGGCGTTCTGGGTCATGGGGATGATCAACGCCATCAACTTTCTCGACGGGCTGGACGGGCTGGCGGCGGGGGTATGCCTCATCGCCGCCGCGCTCTTCGCCTACCACAGCTACCGCTTGGGCCAGACGACCGTCCCGCTCTTCCCGCTGGCGCTGGCCGGGGCGCTGCTGGGCTTCCTGCCGTTCAACTTCTCCCCGGCGCGCATCTTCCTCGGCTCGGCCGGGGCCTACTTCCTCGGCTATCAGGTGGCGACGCTCTCCATCCTCTCCCCGGCCAAGCTCTCCACGGCGCTGCTGGTGCTGGCCGTGCCCATCATCGACGTGGCCTGGCAAATCGTCTCGCGGCTGCGCCACGGCCGCCACCCGATGCAAGGCGACCGCGGCCACCTGCACTTCCGGCTGGCCGACAGCGGCCTGCCCACGCCGCGCATCGTTCTGGGCTACTACGCCGTGGCGATCCTGTTCGGGCTGGCGGCGGTGCTGGTGGCTTCGCCGCTGCTGAAGCTGGCGTTGCTGGCGGCGCTGGCGGTGGGGGTGCTGGCCGTCCTGCTGCGTCTCAGCCGCAAAGAGATCTCGCGCAAAGACGCAAAGAGCGCGAAGTGAAGAAGGGAACCACTGATTACCCGGATTTCACAGATTGGCGCTCAGAAATTCGTGTGATCTGCGTAGTTTGTAGGTTTTTCTTCTCTGAAATCTGCCCAATCTGCCGAATCTGCGGATAACTACTCTTCTAGCGTTCGCATAGCGGCAGGGCGGCGCGGTCGGGGGGGAACCCCGCGCTGTACCAGTCGAGATAGTCGCTCAGGTGCGCTTGCCAGTAGGCGTTGTCGTGCTGGCCGGGATTGACGCGCCACTCGTGGGCCACGCCGTCGGCCGCCAGCGCCTCGTGGAGCGGCCGGGCCTGTGCCAGATACGGGTCGCGCTGGCCGATGTCGACCCAGATGCGCAGGTCGCCCAAATCGTTGACCACGCCCGTCACCGCCGGGTCTTCGGCCGCCCCGGCGAATTCATCGATCAGCGCCGGGCTATGGGCGCCCACGCTGCGAAACAGGTCGGGCCGGCGGAAGGCCATCATCAGCGACCAGTAGCCGCCGCGCGACAGCCCGCCCACCGCCCGCCCCTCGGCCGCCGGCCAGGCGCAGTAGCGGCTCTCGATGGTCGGGATGAGCTCGTTCAGGACAAAGCCCTCGTAGGAGTCGGGGCCGCTCGTGGTTGTGTTCGCCAGCCACCCGTTGTCGGGCATAACGATGAGCAGCGGCGCGATCCGGCCCGCGTTGATGGCCGCCTCGGCCGCCTCGTCCATTCCCAGCGCGTCCCAGATGCCGTCGTCGTGGATGTTGCCGCCGAAGAGGTAGAGCGTTGGGTAGGCGCGCCCGTCCTGCTCGTAGCACGGTGGCAGGTAGACCCGGTAGCGCATTGGTTCGCCGGCAACGGCGCTGTCGAGCGCGCCTTGCTCGATGCGGCCGGCTTCCGCGCAGGGGAGCGGGGCGGCAGGGGAGCAGGGGGGCGCGGCGCAATCGTTAGCAGGTAGTGGCGCAGCGACCGCTGGGGTGACCGGCGGCGTCGGAACAGAGGGTGCGGGCGTGCCACCGGTGGGTTCGACAGTAACAGTCGCCGTGGTCGTCGCCGGCGACGGTTCCTCCCCCGTTCCCCCGCCCCCCTGGTCCCCTGCGCCTCTAGCCGCCGTTGGCGTCGGGATGACCACCGGCGGCGTAGGGGGAACGAAGGCGGACGGGGCCACGGTGGGTAAGGGATCGGCCGTCTGGCAACCGGCGGCCGCGAGCAAGCAGACCGCCAGCAAGAACAACGAGTTTGCGACCGAACGATTCATCAAGACCGGCCACATGGGTCGTAACGGAAAGGCGGGCGCGACGCGATTGCGGCGCGGGTCCCGCAACGCGCCCTACGTCCCCGCGATCCAGGCCAACCCGAATGAGGTTATCGAGCGTAGGGCGACGGCACGGGCGGCTCGGCCAAAAGGCGGCGATAGGCTCCGCGCCAGGCGTCGGGCTTGCGGGTCATCGTCTTAATCGGGATGTCGTCGAAGCGCGGCGAGAGGTCGGCCAGCAGTTCCGGCAAGAGGTCCCACGCCCCATTACGGATCACGTCGTCGATGTTGGCCGCCATCTCCGGGATCCATTCGAAGTCGCGCACGAAGCGCTCGACCTTCATCCAGTAACCGCGCTTCTCCCATGCCGCGGCCGATTCATCGACGGTGGCCTTGATCTCGCGCAGCAGGAAGACGAGCGCGGCCGACATGTCGCGGGCCTCGTCGTCGATCTGCCCTTTGCGGCTCAGGTAGCGTAGGATTTCGGCCACCGAGCGCCGGGCCGCGTTGCGCCGCTTGCCCGGATTCTCCACGTTCACCACTCGACTCATGCACACTCCCCGGTTCGCCGGGCGGCGCTTGCGCACCTCCGGGCCGCGCCAACGCGCAGGCTATGAACCTTGGAAACCGGTTTATCAGGTTAGCAGTAAGACACAGCGAAGGCCGGTCTTATGGCGACCGGCCGAACCGACCTGCGCGATCATAGCACGCCGGCAGGGTTTGCCCAAGTTGCCGTCCGCCGCGCTATCTTTGTGCCAAAAGCGAATGGCGGGGGTATAGTAATCGCGCGGCCGACCGGCGCGCCAACGCAACATTGCAGACTCACATACGGAGGGCCTATGCTCTACATGAAGGATGTTCTGGGACTGATCCTGGGCGGCGGGCAGGGGGCGCGCCTCTATCCGCTAACGAAGGAACGCTCCAAGCCGGCCGTGCCGCTGGCCGGCAAGTACCGCCTCATCGACATCCCGATGAGCAACTGTTTCCACGCCGGCATCGAAAAGATCGCCATCCTGACCCAGTTCAACTCCGCTTCGCTGCATCGCCACATCTGGAGCACCTACACCCGCGACCAGTTCACGCCCGGCTGGGTGCAGATTCTGGCGGCGGAGCAGACGCCGCGCAGCGCCGACTGGTATCAGGGCACGGCCGACGCCGTGCGCAAGCAGTGGATAGAGATTAAGGAAGCGGGGGCCAAGTACGTCCTCATTCTGGCCGGCGACCATCTCTACCGCATGGACTACCGCCACTTCGTGCAGCACCACATCGACAACGACGCCGAGATCACCGTCGCTGTGCAGCCCGTGGCTCGTGAGACGGTCAAGGGGCTGGGCATTCTGAAGATGGGCAGCGACAACTTGATCACGGCGTTTGCCGAGAAGCCGAAGAAACCCGAGGTGCTGGCCGAATTCGAGAGTTCGGCCCATCCCGAGAAACCATTCCTGGCCTCGATGGGCATTTACGTCTTCAACACGGACACGCTGGAGGCGGTGCTGGACGAGAACTTCGTTGATTTCGGCCGCGACATCCTGCCGCAGTCGATTAAGAAGCGGCGCGTGGCCGGCTACATCTTCCGCGGCTTCTGGGAAGATATCGGGACGATCCGCCGCTTCTTTGAGGTCAATCTGCGCATGGCCAAACTGGACGCGCCATTCGACTTCTACGACGCCCACGCGCCCATCTATACCCACGCCCGCTTCCTGCCGGGCTCCGAGATCCACAACACGCGGCTGGACGAGGTGCTGCTGGCCGACGGCTGCCGCATCTATGACGCCAGCGTGCGCGAGTGCGTCGTCGGGCTGCGCGGCATCATCGGCCAGGAGGCCAACATCCAGTCGTCGATCCTGATGGGCGCGGACTTCTACGAGACGGACGACGACCGGGCCGAGAACCGTCGCCTGAAGCGGCCAGACATCGGCATCGGCGCGAACTCGGTCATCAAAGGCGCGATCGTGGACAAGAACGCGCGCATCGGCAGCAACGTGACCATCCGCTACATCCCCGACCGGCCCGATGAGGAAGAAGAGTATTACGTCGCCCGCGACGGCATCGTCATCGTGCCCAAGAACGCGGTTGTGCCCGACAACACGGTGATCTAAACTGGAATCCATAGATGACGCAGATTTCCCAGATTACCGCTTCTAAATCTGTGAAATCTGCGTCATCTGTGGATCGCTTCTTATGAACTGGAAAAACCTCGGTCTATTGGTTCTATTGGCGGCTCTGTGGGGGCCGTCGTTTTTGTTTATCAAGGTCGCCGTCGCCGACATCCCGCCGCTGACCCTGGTTCTCGGCCGCGTCGCTGTCGGGGCAACGTTCCTGCTGGTGGCGCTGCGTTTGGCGCGCCGGAGCCTGCCGCGCGACCGGACGCTGTGGCGGCATTTTGCCGTGCTGGCTCTCATCCACAACGCGGTGCCGTGGATTCTTTTCGCCTGGGGCGAGCAAACCATTGACAGCGCCCTGGCATCCATCCTCAACGGCACGACGCCGCTTTTCACCATCGTCCTGGCCCACTTCCTGGTTGAGGGCGACCGCATGACGGCCTCGAAGCTGTTGGGCGTGCTGCTGGGCTTTGGCGGACTGGTGCTGCTCATCCTGCCGTCGCTCTTGACGGGTGTGCGGGCGACGACGTGGGGGCTGATCGCCGTCACGGTGGCCGCGGCGCTCTACGGCGTGGCGATCATCTACAGCCGCCGCCACGTCCGTGGTCTGCCGCCCTTGGTCGCCCCGGCGTCGACGTTGAGTCTGGCGACGCTCTATATGCTGCCGGTGGCGCTGGTCGAGCGGCCATGGACGTTGCCCATCCCGTCGCCCGTCGCCCTGGCGGCTCTGGCCGCCCTGGGCTTCTTTGGCACCGGGCTGGCCTTCATCATCTACTACCGGCTACTGGAAACGGCCAACGCGACCTACATCTCGATGGTCACCTACGTCATCCCCATCTTTGGCGTCATCCTGGGCGTGCTGGTGTTGGGGGAGCAGCTCACCTGGTACGCGCTGGCCGGCTTCGCGCTTATTCTGCTGGGGGTGATGGTCGTCAACGGGCTGCTGGCGAACCATTTGCCGACCTGGCCGCGCGGGGCAGTGGGCGGCAAGCAGTAGACGCCGTTGGCGCTCCTTATCCAGCCTTCCGGTGAACTGCCTTGCCGGCCCGCTGAATAGGGCTCACTGCCCATTCCCTTCTCCCCACCCTCCACCCCCTGGCGTCTCAATGCGTAGCACGTCGCCCGGCTGCAGCGCAAGCGTGGTCTTGCCGGGCAGCGGAGTTTCTTGGCCCTCGCGGACGAGAACGTTGCGGCCGGGCGCGCCCGGCTCGCCGCCGGCCAGGCCGTAGGGGCCGCGGCGGCGGCGTTCGGCGGTGATGGTTGCGGTGGTTCGAGACAGGAAGCGGATGGCGCGCACAAGCCCTTCCCCGCCGCTATGCTGGCCGCGCCCGCCGGAGCCGCGGCGCAGGCTATACGACTCTACGCGGATGGGCAACGAAAATTCCAGCGCCTCGACCGGCGTGTTGCGCGTGTTGCTCATGTGGACGTGGACGCCCGAAGCGCCATCGCCCACCGGCCCCGCGCCCACGCCGCCGCCGATGGTTTCGTAGTAGGCGAAGGTGGGGATTAAGGGATAGGGGCCAGGGGCTGGGGAAGAGGAGGCTTCCCCTGGAACCTGGAAACTGGAACCCGACGCCCCATCCTGGCGGCTGCCAAAGGTCAAGTTGTTCATTGTGCCCTGGCTGGCAGCCGGCATGAGGTCGGGCAGCGCCTGGGCCAGCGCCCCGAAGACCGCGTCAACTACCCGCTGCGACGTCTCGACATTGCCCGCGGCGACGGCGTGGGGCGGCCGCGGGTCGAGCAGCGAGCCGGGCGGGATGCGCACCGTCAGCGGCGCGAAGACACCCTGGTTCATCGGCAGGTCGGCGTCGAGCAGGGCCAGGGCGACGCAGCGCAGGCAGTAGACGACGGCCGACTCGACGATGGCCGGCACCGCGTTAAGATTTCCGGCGACAGCCGCGGCTGTGCCCGCGAAGTCCACGGTCAGCGCGTCGCCGGACACGGTTACGGTCGCCCGGATGGGCACTGGCTCGGCCGTTTGCCCATCGTCGTCGAGCGCGTCGGCGAACGTGTAGACGCCGTCAGGGATATGGCTTATGGCCGTCCGGGTCAGCGTCTCCGCATAGCCAATGAGGGCGCGAGCCTGGCGCAGCGTCTCATCCAAGCCATAGCGGCCGACGATCTCCTGGAGGCGCGCCGCGCCGGTGGCGTGGGCCGCCAGTTGCGCCGCCAGATCGCCGTCGCGCTCCCACGGCGTGCGGACGTTGCGCAGGATCAACTCCCACACCGCCTCGTTGCGAACGCCGCCCGCGATGAGTTTGATAGGCGGGATAATGATTCCTTCCTGGTACAACTCCGTCGAGAGAGGCATCGACCCAGGCGACATGCCGCCGACGTCGGCGTGGTGGGCGCGGCTGGCGACGAGGAAGTGATCAGTATTCAGTAGGTCAGTATCCAGTAGGTCAGTATCCAGTAGGTCAGTATTCGGGAGGTCGGCTTCTGATTGACCTACTGATCTACTGAACACTGAACACTGATCACTGAACACCGGCGAGACGAGCGTGATGTCCGGCAGGTGATTGCCCCCCTGATATGGGTCGTTGAGGATAACCACGTCGCCGGGCCGGAGGGGAGCGCAGCGGGTGAGGGCGGCGCGGACGGAGGCGGGCATGGCCCCCAGGTGGACGGGAATATGGGCCGCCTGGGCCAGCATCAACGGCGGATCACCGCCGAGAAAGACGGCGCAACTGTAGTCGAGCCGCTCCTTGATGTTGGGGCTATAGGCCGTGCGGCCGAGCGTCACGCCCATCTCCTCGGCCACGGAGGCGAAGAGGTGGTTGAAGATGGTCAGGGTGGCGGCGTCCATGGGAAGAAGGGGCCAGGTTCCAGGGGCCAGGTTCCAGGGAAGCGCCCTCTTCCCTGGAACCTGGAACCTAGTCCCTGAATACGGGCAGGTTCGCCAGGGCGATCACCCGCGACCAGTCGTCGTCCCCTTCGGTGAAGATAGCCGCGACCTGGGCAATGTGACCTTCGGCCTTCAGCACAAGTTTCTCCATGCCATTGAGCGTGCTGCCGGTGCTGATCACGTCGTCGACGACGATGACCCGCTTGCCGCGGATGAAGGCGCGGTCCTTCTCGTCCAGGTAGAGTGTTTGCGGCGCGCCGGTGGTGATCGACACGGTCTCGGCGCTGATGGCCTCGCCCATGTAGCTCTTGTACGCCTTGCGCAGGACGACGTAGGGCAGGCCCATCAGGGCGCTCATCTCGTAGATGAGGGGGATGCTCTTGGCCTCGGCCGTCACCAGCACGTCGGCGCGCACGTCCTTCAGGCGCTCGGCCAGCGCCGCGGCCGAGGCCTTGACCACGTAGGTGTCGCCCAGCATGTTGAACACGGCAATGCGCACGCCGGGGGCGACTTCGAAGAGCGGGAAGTGGCGCACCAGTCCGGCCACTTCGACGGTGTAGGTATCGCGTTGGGTCATGGGATGGTCTCCTAGTCTGGAATTTAACGCAAAGGCGCGAAGACGCAAAGCCGCAAAGAAGAAGGGGTTAGGTTCTAGGGGCTGGGGGCTAGGGAAGAATGCTCTTCCCTAGCTCCTGGCCCCTAACCCCTTTCTTCGCGCCTTTACGCCTTTGCGTTAAGTTCTTTGCCTCTTCGCGCCTTTGCGTTAGATTCTGCCCCATGAAAGCGATCCTGGTGCAGGGCGAGAAGGACAGCCCGACGTTGATCTGGGGCGAGGCGGCCGATCCGGCGGTTGGGCCGGACGATGTGCTGGTGGAGGTGCGGGCCGCGGCCGTCAACCGGGCCGATCTGGCTCAGGCGCGCGGCGGCTACCCGCCGCCGCCCGGCGCAAGCGAGATACTGGGGCTGGAGATCGCCGGCGTGGTGCGCGAGATCGGCGCGGCGGTTCAGACCGTGAACTCCGGCGACCGGGTGTGCGCGCTGCTGCCCGGCGGCGGCTACGCCGAACTGGCAGTCGTGCCCGCGGGGATGCTGCTGCCGTTGCCCGGCGAGTGGTCGTTCGCCCAGGGCGCGGCCGTGCCCGAGGTGTGGTATACGGCCTACATCAACCTATTTGACGAGGGGCAACTCAAGCCGGGCGAGAGCGTCCTCGTCCACGCTGGGGCCAGCGGCGTCGGCACGGCGGCCATCCAGCTCGCCGCTGACGCGGGGGGGCGCGTCTTTGCGACGGCTGGCAGCGCGGCGAAGGTCGCCCGCTGCCGCGAGTTGGGCGCGGAAGTGGCGATCAACTACAAGGAGCAGGACTTCGCGGCCGAGGTCATGGCCGCGACCGGCGGCGAGGGGGTGGACGTCATCCTCGACCCCGTCGGCGGCGGCTACCTGGCGCGCAACGTGTCCCTCCTGAAGCGCTTCGGCCGGCTGGTCAACATCGCCAACCTCGGCGGCTCGCAGGGCGAGCTGGACATGGGCCGGGTGCTGGGCCGGCGGCTGCGGATCATCGGCTCCACGCTGCGCGCCCGACCGGTGGCCGAGAAGATCGCCATCACCCGCCGCTTCGAGGCCGAGGTGTGGCCGAAGCTGATCGACGGGCGGCTCCAGCCGGTCATCGACCGCGTCTTCCCCATCGCCGAGGCCGAGGCGGCGCACCGCTACGT
>CAZSOD010000095.1:0-13444 GCA_964608255.1 uncultured Ardenticatenaceae bacterium | reverse complement strand
GGGCGCGGATGGTGCGGGTCATGGGTGGGTACTCCTGAATGGGGCGATTATAGCACCGGCGCTATTGATGGGAACGAGGCGCGGATATACTTCTATGGGATAACGAAAGCTGGCTTGGTTGACTTGTGCGATAGAATCGCGCGGACTGTAGGCCTTATCGGGTGTGGTGGCCAGACTTGCAGACTGGAGAACCGATGACTGAAAGCTGCCTTGTCAGTTGGGATCGGTGGCAGACCGGGCGAACGGCCGGCTTGGTCAAGTCCTCAGTGCCGGGGTGAAAGAGGGGCAGCAAGCGGCTGCCGCGCCTGCCCCAACCCGGACTCGACCGCCTCCTCCAGCCTCAGCGCCCGACCTTCCTGCCGGAGCCGGTCGAAAGTCGCCTCGTCGAGCTGATCTCGACACAAGGCTAGAAAGTGCTCATGTTCCTGGCGGCCGACAGCGTCGAACAGGCGCTTCCGCGTATACCCTTTCGCCAGTAACGCCTCGAACTGCGCGTCTAACGCGCCGAAGAGGCGCGCCGCGGCTTCCGCGTTCCCCTGGACGGCCAGCGCAGCGGCCAAGCAGTCCAGGACGTAGAAGGCGGTCATTGCGGGAAATTCGGGCTTCATCATTTCCCGGCTGACGGCCAGAGCCGCGGCGAACGATTCCAGCGCCGGTTCCACCCGCCCCTGGCGCAACTCCGCCCGGCCCAGCGCCAGCCGCACGTTGACCCCAAAGGACAACATGCCCACGTCCCGGGTCATGGCCAGGCTCTCGCGGTAGCGGGCTTCTGCCTTCTGAAACTCTCCCAGGCCGAGCGCCGCGTCGCCGAGCCATTTCAGCGTCTGGCAGGCAAATACAAAGCTCTGGAAACGCCGGTGAATCTCAAGCGCCTCTTCCAGGTAGTCTTGTCCCTGGTCAAAGAGGCCATGGCCCACCGCGAACATGCCAAGATCGTCAGTAAGGACGGCAATCAGGAATTGTTCCCCTGTCTGCCGCGCGACTTCCAGGCCTTTCTCCACCAAGGCCCAAGCGGTCGCGAAATCCCGGTCCACTTCGAAGATCGTCCCGGCATATAAGTTCAGCGCAAATGCGTAGAGCCATTGTTCCCCCGAGTCCGCGAATGCCCGGAGCGCTTCCTCCATGTAAGCGAGCCCTTTCGCTCTTTCATCAGGGTCGTAGCTCAGATAGAACCCCAGCCACATCAGCAACGTGGCGCGCTCCACGCCATCCGCTTCACCCAGCGCGTCAAAAATGGCCAGGCTTTCTTCAAGCCGGGGACGCTGCTTTGACCACGAGCTACTGAGATCAAAAATGACAGAGTTGAAGAGGAGCATGGCGCGCAGCGTCGTGGCCGGTGCAGCACTGGGGTGAGCCAATGCTTTCTCAGCCCAATACCCGGCCTCCTGCCAGGAACTACTCGACCAGACGCCATTGAACCCGCCCACCGCCTGCGTCAGGCGAACGGCCGCATCGCTTGGGCCGTCGACGCGGAGGGTGTAGTCGAGCGCCGCGCGCAGGTTGTCGCGCTCTGAATCCATCTGTTGCTTCCAGGCCAGTGACCGCGGGCCGTGGGACCCGCGCTTGCCGCGCTCGGCGAAGTCCAGGAAGTAGGCGAGGTGCCGCCGGCGCAGAGGCTCCCGCTCGCCTGAGTCCAGCAGCCTCTCATCGCTATACTGGCGGATGGTCTCCAGCATAGAGAAGCGCGCCATTCCCCCGGTCTCCGCGCTCTGGACAAGCGACTTCTCTACCAGGTCCGACAGCCGGTCCAGGACGCAACCCGCGGTGATGATTTCATCCGAGCAGACGGCCTCGGCCGCCTCGAGCGTCCAGCCACCGGAGAATACTGACAACCGGGCCAGTAACGCTTGCTCCGCGACTGACAGTAGGTCATAGCTCCAGTCGATGGTCGCCCGCAGCGTCTGCTGGCGCGGCAGTGCTGTTCGGCTGCCGTGGGTCAGCAGGTGGAAGCGGTCGGCAAGGCGTTCGCCAATTTCCGTCGGGGAAAGCACCTCCACCCGCGCCGCGGCGAGCTCGATGGCCAGCGGCATGCCGTCCAGATGCTGGCAAACCGAAGCAACCGCGGCCGCGTTGTCCGCCGTCAGCCTGTAACCGGCCTTCACCGCGCCGGCCCGGTCGATGAACAGCCGGATCGACTCGATCTGGGCCAGGTCGGCCAGAGCCGGCAGGTGATCCCCGGCTGCCACCGCTAGCGGGGGAACCAGTCGAGCCACTTCTCCGGTGATGCGCAGCGGTTCGCGGCTGGTGGCCAGGATGTGAAGGCGCGGGCAGGCTTCCAGCAACGTCTGTGCGAAGCGGGCGCTCGCGTCGATGAGATGCTCGCAGTTGTCCAGGACGAGCAACGCAGTCCGGCTTCGTAGATGCTCAACAAGGACCTCCTGCACCGGCCGGCCGGAGAGGTCGCGTAGGCCCAGGCTCTCGGTTACGGTCTGGCCGACCAATCCCGGTTGCGTGAGCGTGGCGAACTCCACCAGCCAGACGCCGTCGGGGAATTCCTCTTGCAGGATTCTGGCGACCTCAACCGCCAGCCGCGTCTTTCCGCAGCCGCCCGGCCCGGTCAGCGTCACCAGCCGTGACACGGCCAGCCGCTCGCATATCTCGGCAATCTCGCGTTCGCGACCGATAAAGCTACTCAAGGGCGATGGCAGGTTGGAGCGCGGCCGCTTGACTCCTTCTGCCGGACGTTCCGCCTTGCTCGCTAACTGGCCACGACCGATACGCTCCACCAGTTCGCGCGTCTCCCCTGTCGGCTCCAGCCCCAGGTCGTCTTGCAGGCGGCGGCAGCGTTCGTAGACGGCCAGCGCTTCCGCCCGCTGTCCCCCTCGCGCCAGCGCCAGCATCAACTGTTGGTATGCGCTTTCGCGCAGGTCGTCCATCGCCAGTTGGCGCCGGGCATGAGCGGCCGATTCCTCGTAGCGACCTCGCGCCTCAGCCTCCGCGGCGAGGCGGCCCAGCGCGTCCAGCATTAGCCGGCGCAACTCGGCCCGTTGCGCTGCCGCCCATTCCTCAAAGGGGTTGCTGTCCGGCAGGTAGAAATCGGACAGAAAGTCGCCCCGGTAGAGACAGGCAGCCTCGGCTGTCTGCTCAAACGTCACGCGGGGGCTGTTGAGCAGCGACGCGAACCGGCGCGCATCCACCGCGACGGCCGCGTCCGGGTTCAGTTGCACCGTCGTCCGGTCGGCCAGCATCAGGGGGACGGGATGGGCGTTGCCCGCGGCCGAAGCGACTTCTGGCAGCGACTGCCGCAGGACATAGAGGGTCTGGCGCAGGTTCTGGTGGGCCGATGCCGGCGTGAAGTCGGGCCACAGCAGTGCCATCAGGTGCTCGCGGGGATGGCGTTCGGGCCGGCAGGCCAGATAGATGCATAGAGCAAGGGCCGGCCGGATGTGCAGGCCGTCGAAAGGCCGTCCATCAACCGTCACGCCCACAGGTCCCAGCAGATGGAGACCCAAGCCCGGCATGGTTCCCTCCCAGGCGCGCCGTTATTCGGGGAGTCTCGTTACTTGAGAATGACACCTTCATTGTAGCACGAACGGGAGCGTACTTCTAGCCGCCTCCATTTGACTTCAGAACCTTCAGGACCGTAGCGAGTTCAGGGTTGTCGGCTGGCGGCAGCGTCTTGTACCCGCGCGATTCGGGAGAATCGCGCTACGCCTTCGCCCCGCGCAGAGACGTCTCGCGATTGATGAACAGGTAATAGACCGCCAGCAGCCCGCTGTAGACCACGACGATGATGTAGACGAGCAGCGCGCCGCGAAACTGCGGGTCGACCGCCGGCAGGCGCGTCAGGAGGGGCACGATCAGCACCAGGTCGTAGGCCAGGAAGCCGGCCAGTTGCCCACCAGCGTTAGCCCAGCTCGGCCGCAGCAGCCCGTAGACGAAGTAGGCCGCCGCGCCCAGGAACAGGCAGCCGGCGATGGTGGATAGTTCCGGCGTCAGCGGCCAGGGTAGCGTCGGGATGCGCAGCAGCAGGCGGCCGCTGGCATAGAGCAGAGCAACGACGAAGACCACGAACGACCATCGTACCAGCGCGGGCATAGGCAGCGCCGTGTCCAGCGGCAACCCGCGCCCCCAGCGGAACAGCCAGATCCCGAAGATCGCCCCGGCCAGGCACGCCGCCCCGGCGGCATAGAAACCAGCGCCGCCGCCTTGCAGGCCGAGTCCGGCGATGTAGCCGGCCATGGGGGCCAGGATCACCGCGTAGTCCAGCCCGACTCCGGCGAGAGCGCCGTCGTTCCTTGTGAAGATGGGCCACCAGGTCGAGGCGGCCGCCGCGGCGAAAAAGGCGGCAAGCAGGATGTAGGTCAGGGGCGTCGTCCCCGCGAGCGGCCAGAGGCGAGTGGCCCACGGCCACTGGAAGAAGAAGGCGGCGGCGAAGAGAAGTTGCGCGACGCAAATGAGGGCGAACAGCCGCCGGGTCGTTTTCGTCATCCGTCTCTCCTCGGCTCCCGACTCTCGCGCCGAGCGCGGCCTTGCTCTCTACTCCGGTTCGACGAACGACAGACTACGCTCGGCCAGCGCCTCGCGCAACAGCCGTATGGCCTTTGGCCCCACGCCGTGGAGCCGCAGCAGCTCCGCCTCGCTCATCTCCGTGAGTTGCTCCAGCCGGTAGATGCCGGCCGCGGCCAATGCCCGCCGCGCCGGCGCGCCAATGGCCCGCGGCAGGTCGCTCTCGGGTTGTCCGTTGGTCATCGTTCTCCCATGTAGCGCGATTCTCCAGAATCGCGCTCTTCACCTGCCCGCACGTCGTCCGTCAAAGCGCGATTCTCCAGAATCGCGCTACAGCAGGCGCTTGGGGGCGATGAGTTCCCACGCGGTGCGGATGTGGAAGGCCAGGTCATCGTCGCTGATGCGCGGCAGGTCAATGCCCACCCAGCCGCGGTGGCCGACGTAAGGCGGGCGAAAGTAGACGTCGGGCGCTTCGGCGATCAGCGCCGTCTGCATCCCGGGCGGCGCGGGCAGCCAGACGGCGACGCGGCCGTCGCCGTGGTGGTTGTCGGCGAACATGACGAACACCTTCTTGCCGACGAAGAAGGTCGGCTCGCCGTGGGAGGGGCGCTCCGTCGCCTCCGGCAGCGCCAGGCACAGCTGGCGCACGCGACCCAGTTCTCCGCCGCTATTCGGGCTTGCGGTAATAGGCTTCATAGGTTCCCGAGGCAGTGTAGCCCAGCTTCTCCGCCAGGGCGCACGACTCCAGGTTGGCCGCGTCCCAATTCGGCCGCAGCCCCAGGCGGACGCAATCGAGCGACAGCCGCCCGGCCAATGCCGTGGCGAGTCCCTGACGGCGGTACGGCTCATCCACGAAGAGGCTTACCTCAATGCCGCGCGAGCAAACCAGCGACGAATAGGCCACCCCCATGACCTTGTCGCCGTCGAGGGCGACATAGGCCAGCCCCCGCGCCAGAAAGTCGTCGGGCGAAGCGAAATCCGACAGGTCCAGGAAACCGTCAGCTTGCCCCGCCAGTTGGGCCAGCAGCGTCGCGTCCACGGCCACGGGCCGCTCGCGCTGCGGCGACCCGGCGATGACTCGCTCCAGGTGGGCTTCGTCCAGCCCGGCGGCCGAGAAGCTGTAGCGCGGGAAAGCCACCAGTTGCTCGCCGAACATCTCCCGCGCTGCCGCTGCCCAGCCCGGCAGCGACGGCATGAGCAGGTGATAGGGTGGCCACTCGGCCAGTAGCGCCCGCCCGCCGGGCCCGTCCGCGTCGCCGGCGAAGTACCAGAAAGGGCCGATGGAGATGCGAAAGGCCGTCGGCGCATCGGGATCGTCGGCAAAGGCCTGCCCCATCTGGTCCTCTATAACGCAGTCGAGTGAGTAATCCACGCGTGGATTGTGGCGGAAAGCGCGGGCCAGCCGCAGCCGGTTCACCCGGGTCAGTTCCAGTTCGTGGGACATGTGACCTCCTGGTCGCCCCTGTAGGGCGCTTTAGCAAATCGCCCTACAAAAGGCGTTTATCCAGTCGCCTCCGCGCGGCCGCGGCCGCCCACGCCAGCCCCGCCGCGGCCAGCAGCGCCGCAATCTGGACCCACCAGCTGTTGGCAAAGAAGTTGGCGGCGTTGCTGATGTAGCGGTATGGGGCGGACGACGCCAGCAGGTAATGGGCCAGCGGCAGCAGTACATAGCTGAGGCCCAACCCGGCCAGAAAGATGGCCGCCGCACCGGGTGTCGGGCGCCGGCGGACGCGGCGCAGCCCGGTCATCACCGCCAGCCAGAAAGCTCCACCGACCACCGCGCCGATTGCAAACATGCGCGCTGTTGCCGGGCTGATTGAGAGCCCTTGCTCCGGTAACTCCACCGCGCGTAATAGCAGAAGGGCTGGAACGAGCGCCGCCCCATCAACGACGAGCCAGGCCAGGTCACCCGGCCGTTCGGCCGCCCACTTCCCCGGCAGCAGGGCCAGCGCCAGCCCAGCGACAGCGGCCGCCGCGCTGGCTGCGGCCAGCGACGCCGGCAGTGTCGGCCGGTTGACGGTCATGGTGATCAGTGGGATGCCGAGCGTCAGCCCGACGGCCGCCGGCAGCCAGACACGCATCCACGGGGCCGGGATGAAGCCTCGCCCGCCGCGGCCGGCCAGACGGCCCAGCAGCCAGTAAATGCCCGTGCGGATGACCAGCACGAACCCGGCAGCGACCAGCCCGGCCATCCAGTAGCGGCTGGCGGTGATGCCGTCGAAGGGCTGCGTCGTGGGAATGTTGGTTGTCGTGTGCCCGTAGAGGAAGATGGCATAGCGGTCGGCCAGCGCAAACCAGTTGTAGAAGAGGGCCAGGATGAAGCCCGCGACAAGGGCCGCTTCCACAAATGGCCGGGACGCGCCGCCCGCGTCCCGGCCGTTTGTGATGGCGGCCCTTGTCTGCGTAACCATCAGAACGGGTGATTGCTGCTCCGGCGGTCGCCGTTCCGAATTCTTACGCCGCGATCTCGCGCACGTCCATGATGCCGTCAACGACCGGTTCGAGCGCGGCCACCAGTTTGTCCTGAGCCACGTCCTGCACCTTCAGAACGATCTCCGCCTTGTCGCCATACGAGCCGTTGATGCCCTTCATCCCGAGGCCGACGATATTGCCGCCCACGTCGAAGATGGCCGTAGTCACCTTGGACAGCACGCCTTTAACCGCCGGAACACTCACAGCCACGCGCACGCCGGGCCGGCGGCCGCCCAACATCTCTAGCAAGGCCTTGAACAGGTCCGTTTCGGTAATGATGCCGGCGAGTCGCTCCCCTTCCATGACGGGCAGGCCGCCCACTTTGCTATCAGCCATGATCCGCGCCGCTTCCTCCAGCGGCGTGTCAGTCCCGACGGTGATCACTTCCTTGGTCATCACGTGGCTGACATGGATGCGGGCCAGCAGGTCGGGAATTTCCCACATCGACAGGGTCGTGGCCGGGGAGGGCGAGGCGTGGAGCAGGTCTTTATCGGAGACGATGCCGACAAGCTTGCCGTGGCTATCGATAACGGGAAAGCGCCGCACCTTCTTCTCGCGCATGAGCCGCAAAGCGTGGGGCACGGGCATGTCGGGTGTGACGGTGATCGGGTTCGGGGTCATTCGTTCCTGGACGAGCATGGCAACCTCATTGTGTCGGCGTTTGTTGTCGCGGGGGCCAGCAGCCGCTGCCCCAATCTTGATTGGCTATTATCCGCGGATTTAGCGGATTGGGCAGATTTTCGGAGAGTAACTCGACAGATTACTCGCCAGCCAGTTCCGCCCGCTTGCGCCGGATGAATGCCTCCCAGACAGGGTAGTCGCCCTCCCAGACACGGGCGCGCAGCGCCTCGGCCTCGACCTCCGTCCAGCCCAGCCGCTTCTGAGCGTAAAGCCCGTAGAAGGCGGTGACGCGGTAGTTGGCCGCGCAGTGGATGAGCACCTTGCCGGGCGAGAGTCGATCCATGGCCGCCACGAAGTCGTCAAAGTCGGTGTCGGTAGGATTGTGCCAGTCGACAGGGATGTGGACGTAATCCAGGCCCAGTTCACGGACAAGCCCGGCCTCGTCGGGCAATCCGTTGACGGAGTCGGGCGGCACGAGGTTGACGATGGCCGTGAAGCCCTCGCCGGCCGCGGCGCGCAACTCCTCTTCCGTCGGCTGCCCGGCGGTTGTCAGCCTCTCGTTGATCTGAACGCTGTTGTAGATGTCGCTCGTACTCATCGCATGCTGCCTCCAAATGGCGGCAACAGCATATACGAAAACGCGCCACCCTCCAAGGGTGGCGCGCAAAAGAGAAACCACAGATTTCACCGATTGAGACGCTCTTCAATCGATGTTGTCTGCGTCATCTACGGATTTCTATTTGATCAAACAGGCGCCAGCGTGCCGGCGAAGATGAGCCAGCAAAGGACGGACTTGGCCGTCAGGCTCAGAATGATGTAGACGCGCTCGCCGAACAGGTAATCGCGCCACGGGCCGACCTTCTTGTATTGCAGCACCATGTTGATGGCGAAGATGTTGAAGAAGACGAACAGGATGGGCACGATGGCATAGACGAACGCCGGGGGCTTGGCGTCGCCAGAGTTCACCGCGCCGATAAAGTAAAGGGTGACGACGATCCACGGCACGATGCCGGCAATGCAGCCATAGATAAAGGCCGTCCAGTTGGTGCGCTGGGTGTGCTGGTTGTGGTACTCCATCATGATGCCGAACAGGTTCATGGTGGCGTTGAGGGTGAAGATGAGCAGGATCGCGCCCAGATCCCACAGGCCGACCAGCATGCCGATGAGGACGATCATGAGCGACGAGCTCAGCGCGTACTCATAGAACCGGACGGGGTTCATGCCCAGTTTCAGGTTCTTGACGTAGCGGTTGTAGCCAATGGTCGCCAGGTAAAAGTGGGCCACGGCCGAGATGAGCAGAAAGGCGGCCACCGCCGGGCCGAACCGCAACTCGTAGAGGAGCTGCGGATTGGGATTCAGCGAACGGCTGGCGACGTCGAAGTTGAGGTAATTGGTGAAAATCGGGTACGTCGTGTCGTTGCTGACGACGATCATGAAAATGCCCTGGATCAAGTGCAGGAAGCCCATGATCAGGTTGAAACGGCGCAGGCCAAGGAACTTCTTGTCCATCTCGGCCGCCGTGCCGGTGGGGGCCGCCTTCCCGGGCAGGGCGACTGCCCCGCCGCTCACGCTGACGCCTTTGCTACTCTTGCTGCTGGGTGCTGTCTTCTTCTTGGTCACGATGTTTCTTCTCTATCCTGATTGGTTCTGGCGGTAATTTCCGTCAGCTTGATTGTATTGTACAGCGTCAACTGTATATTTGCAAATGTTTTGTCCACGTTTATGTGGCCGTGGCCGACCGCCGGGGATGGGATACTATAGACCCCGGGAGCCATTCCACTATGCTGTGCATCATTCGCCAACAAACCGATCCCTATTTCAACCTGGCGGCCGAAGAGTACGCCATGAATGCCCTGGATAGCGATTGCTTCATGCTCTGGCGCAACGCTCCGGCGGTCATTGTCGGCCGCCATCAAAACACGCTGGCTGAGATCGACGCCAACTTTGTGCGCGCCCGCGCCATTCCGGTCGTTCGCCGCCTCTCCGGCGGCGGCGCGGTGTTCCACGACCTGGGCAATCTCAACTACACCTTTATCGTCGCCGACAGCCGCGCCCGCATTGACTTCCGCCGCTTCTCGCAGCCCATCCTCGACGCGCTGCGCGACATGGGCGTGCCCGCCCGCTTCGAGGGGCGCAACGACCTGACCATCGACGGCCGCAAGTTCTCCGGCAATGCCGAGTGCGTCAGTGGCGGGCGCCTGCTGCACCACGGCACGCTGCTCTTCGCGGCGCGCATGACCGACCTGTCGGCCGCGCTGCGCCCGGACCCGGCCAAGTTCGCCGGCAAGGCGGTCAAGTCCGTCCGCGGCCGCGTGACCAACATCAGCGATCACCTGCCGGAGCCGATGACGGTGCTGGCGTTTCGCGACCGGTTGATGGCCCACGTGATGGCGACCACGCCGGGCGCGAAACCGTACGGCTTCACCGCGGCCGACGTCGCCGCCATCGAGCGGCTGCGCGACGAGAAGTACGCCACGTGGGAATGGAACTACGGCCACTCGCCGGCTTACAACTTTCGCAAATCCGCACGCACGCCCGGCGGCACGCTGGAGGTTGCCCTCGATGTGCGCGGTGGGGTGATCGCCGCCGCCCGCTTCTATGGCGACTTCTTCAACCGGCGCGACCCGGCGGAAGTGGCCGCGGCGCTGGCTGGCGCGCCCCACCACCGCGACGCCCTACGCGACCGCCTGGCGAGGCTGCCGCTGGACGATTACTTCCACAATGTGCCAGGGGAGGAACTACTGCGGCTGTTGATCTAGTCCTGGTCGGTGATCACAAGCCTTGCCACAGTTCCGCGCAGCGCAAGTCATCGCACGCGGTAAGTGCCCGCCGCAGCATGGTCGGCCCGAAGCGCCACCAACGCTCGGGGATGCCGCCGCGACAGTACTCCGTGGCGACGTAGACGCACATCGCCGCCGCCAGGCGGTAATCGTCATACAGTCGCTCCCAGCTAGTGCCGCCGACGCCGCGCCGCCGCAGCTCGGCGTGGTAGTGGCGCAAGACCGGCGCTTCCAGCGCCCGCCGCCTGTCCGTGTCCCAATCGATGACCATGGCGTAGGCGAGGTCATAGACGCCCAGCCACGTCGTCAGGCTCCAGTCGAAGGGCTGGCGGTCGATGAGGTAGATCGGCCGGTCGCCCTGGCGCGGGACGAGGATGTTGTACTCGCCGGCATCGCCGTGGATGAGGGTGAAGCCCTCGGCGTCGGCGGCGCGGGCGATCATCGCCGCCGGATGCCGGGCGAATAGGTCGCGCAGCAGCGCCGGCCAGTGCGGTTCGAGCAGGTGGCCGGCTCCGGCGATGAGGTAGTCCATGCCCGGCGCGGCGATGGCCACGAAACGCAGGATATGGGCGGCATCGTGGATGGGCGCGGCCGCCTCCGCCAGCCGCGCCGCACCCCACCAGCGGGCGTGCAACGCCGCCAGCCCCTCGGCCAGCGCCTCGCCATAGGCCAGCGTGGGCGGCTTTTCGCCGGCGCTGACGTGGCTATCGCTCAGGTCGTCCAGCAAGAGGTGGTAGCGATGGCGTGCTTCCGAGTAGGCCGCGTGGTAGCAGCGCACCAGAGGCGCGTCGGACACGCCGACATAGTCGCGGGTGTAATAGGTGACCTCCGACGGCCCGAACGATTCCTCGTCGCCGAGGTCGGTGTTAACCATCTTCAGAAACAGCCGTTCCGGTTGCTCGCCTCGCGCCTCAGGCGAATAGCGCACCCGCAGCCGGACATTGGACGACCAGTTGCCGCGACCGGCATCTGTCTCGAACGCGACAACCGTCCCGGCATCCAGCGCCCCGCCGGCGGCAAGGACATCCGTCAGCCATTCGGGCGTCACCTGGGCCGGGTCGGTAATGACGGCGTCGGGCATGGGCGCTGGTTGCGTCTCGTCACGCCTGCGGCCTGGCCGAACTGAGGTGCTCGTCGCGCCGCAGCCTTGTGGCGATCCGCCCGGTCAGGATGCCGGTCAGCACGCAGGGCAAGCCCAGGGTGGCGACGACCACAACCGACTCGCGCAGGAAGTAGCTGAAGCGCCCCGGCTGGCCGAAGACCAGCACGTAGAAGGCGACGGCGGCCAGCGTGGCGACGATCCCGGCCAGCGCCCCGCCAATAGGTCCCAGCTTCAACGCGCCCGCGGCCAGACCGATGAGGCCGCCGAGGAGCGCGCCGACGACTCCTATTGCCAGCCCAAAGCCGAACGCCTCGCCGACGCGGCCGCCGTCCACCAGGACGCTCGCCGCAAACACGACCGTGGTCAGAACAGCGCCAAGCGCCACACCGGCGAATGTGCTCTTCAGAATGCGGGCGACGACTTCCATAAGGGCCCTCCTCGAACAATAGGCTCAGCCAGGCGGTCCACTCGACCGGGATGGTTCAAGCTGCTATATGTCGTCTGAACAGAGAGGTGGTTGGATCGCTGACGATCCGGGCAGATTATGCCATCCCCAGGGCGAGTGTCAAACACATGCATGGCGGCATCGTAGACGTTTACGGGTGGGGTTAACGTAGCTTCAGAACGGCGGTTAGCGCAGCTTGAGTTGTTTCCGGAAGTAGGAATCGAGACGCAATTCGGTCACGTCGACCAGACGAACAAGGTGTTGATCGTCTAGCTGACTTAGGATGTTCCTTGCCTGCGCGATCATCTTCTTGCTGACCTCGTGGGTTTCGCGTACGCGCTGCACGTTACCGCGCAGAGATGCCGCATAGACCATTGGGTCAAGAGGCGTGGGAAGTGTCTGATCGCCCAACGTCACGAAGGAGTAGTGTCCCACGGCAAGATCGCTTTCCAGATCAGCCCAATCGTCGATCATCTGTATGGCCGCGCCAAACAGCAAGAACACCTGCCAGTAGTCGTTGATCTGGTGGGCTTTGCCCAGTCGTTCGAGGCTGAGCATGAACGGCGTGACGGCGTTGGCTCCCTTGGCCCCCAGTTGCTCCGGGTTTTCCAGGCGGTAGGGGCTGCCTTTGTGGCGCATGGCTTTCTCCCTGATCTCCGCCTGGAGGAAGAGGGTGCGCATCCGGTGCAGGATGTCGAGGTTGACCGCCGACACGCCGAAAACGCGTAGCGCCAGGCTCTCATATTCAGCGATTAGCGCGTTGGCGGTCAGCACCTCCACGGGTGAGGGGGCATCACTGTCGACGTTGGCGTCCAGGATGCCGTAGCCGGCCACGGCAAACACGCCGGCGCGCAACACGTCGTCGAAGCGCGCCAGGAACTCGTGCAGACCAACGTCGTCCATCCAGACCGCGAGAAAGGCGAAGATCGGGTAGGCATCCTTCAGGTACTGGCTCCGATTACTCGGCCATTCGGTCAGGTCAAAGCCAAGAGGGGCGCTGAAATCGCGGAGCGTCTGGCGTGCGGCCTCGTCCAGACCGCGAAAGGCGGCCAGCAGACGAACGTCGACCGGCAGATGGTGGAGCCAGGCGCGCAGGGAGATGCCGTTCTCCAGAAAAGGGGCCAGGACCGCCGCCCAGAAAGCTTCCTTGTCACGCTGGTAAACTTGAAGAATCGCCGGCGCGAACCGCGCGAACGCGTTGGCCTTGATCATGTGGATACTCTCCCGGCTTGCCGGCCCGAATCGGTAAGCCGCCCGCCCTCAATAAGTCTACAGGAGGGTCAATGCTCGCCAGTGTACTGAAATCTAAACTCGTGTAATCTGCCAAAAGTTACGTCTGGCGCGGCAACATCGCGCCGGGCCGTCTGCCAAATCCGGCCGCCTCTGCTATACTCCAAGGCCTATGAAACTTGGCATCATCGGCCTCCCCAGTTCCGGCAAGACCACCATCTTCAACGCCCTCACGCAGGGCAACGCCCCCACCGGCCAGAGCATGGGCGGCCGCTTCGACGTGCTGACGGCCGTCGTCGACGTCCGCGACCCGCGCGTCGACGTGCTCAGCCGCATGTTCAACCC
>CAZSOD010000094.1:7122-13476 GCA_964608255.1 uncultured Ardenticatenaceae bacterium | reverse complement strand
CCGGACGGGGCGTCACCGGCGGCGTCGGGACGGTTGGCACCGCCACCAGAACGCCCGCCGCGCCCGGCGGCGCGCCGCCCACCGCCACGGGCGAAACCGCGACCGGGGAAGGGGCCAGGACGGCGCGCGTCGGCAAAACTTCGGGGGACAGGGAGGCGCAGGCCGCCAGCGAGAGGAACAGGCAAGCCAGCGATAGCGGGAGCAGGCGAAGTCGCATGAAGCGGAATAGTATCCCAGAAGTCGAGCAAACAGGAGTGTTTCGCGGCTCCGGCAGCCGCAGCCATTCAGGCTTGCAGCGCGTCCACCGCCCGCATCAGGTGCAGCACCCGTTCGCCAAGCAGGTAAACGATGACACGGTGGAGCGCCGACGCGGCCTCGGGATCATCGCGTTCGATCTCCGCCAGCCGCGCCCGCGTCAGATGATAGATGACCGTCGGCTCATCGGCGACGACGGCCGCGCTGCGCTTCGTGCCCAGATAGAAGCCCAGTTCGCCCACGGTTCGCCCACCGCGCATCGTTTCCAGACGCAGGGGCGCGCGGCCGGGCGACTCCAGTTGCGCGGTCACCTGCCCCGACTCAATAAAGAACAGGCTGTCCGGCTCGTCCCCCTGGCGCACGATGTGGGCGCCGGGGGCCACGACGGCGCGATCCAGATAACGGATCAGCCTTGCGCCGGGTGCGCCCGGCGCAAGACGCTCGAAATGTTCGGCCAATGTAGCCAGGTCGCCGCGCTCGATCATGCCGATGGCGCACAGTTCTTCCTCGCACCACTCCACACCGCGGTCGAGATCGGGCAGAAACTGGACAGCCCCCGTTGTCCCCGGCAACCCGGCGCGGCCGAGTTGCCGCCGCAGGCGGTCGCCGACGCCGGTCAGGACAAGGGTGAAGCCGCGCGTTTCGGCCAGCCGCTTCAGTTTGTCGAAGCTGAGCAGCGCCGTCGAGTCGAGGCCGGCAACCTGGCGGAAGTCGAGAACGACATAGCGCGTCGCCACGCCCCGGGCGCGGGCGCGCACCTGCTCAAACAGGCTGTTGGCCGTGCCAAAAAAGACGTAGCCTTGCAATTGCAGGATGTAGAGCTGGTCGCCGACAGCGGCCAGCGCGGCCCGCTCGGCCGGCGGGCGCGTCACGCGGCTCGTGTAGGTTTCGCCGGTCAGAGCGTGCTTGACGACGCTATTGCGGCTGTAGCTGACGACGAAGATGCCGACAGTGGCAAACAACCCCGCGGCCACGCCGACCAGAAAACCTTGCCAGACGATAACGGCCGTAATGAACAATAGCACGACGAAGTCGACCGGCAGCAGTTCGAACCACGACTGGTAGACCCAGCGGTAAAGAAAGACCAGCCCCAGATAGGCCAGCAAGGCGCCCAGCACAACCAGCGGCATGTAACCGAGAAACAGGGGGCCGACGAAGGTGGAGATGATGAGCAGCGCGGCGACGAGGAGCGACGGCAGCCGGCGGCCGCCGCTGATTTGCGTGTTAAGCGTTGACAGGCTGATGGAGAGGAAACCGATCAGCCCGCCGAACAGGCCACCGGCCACGTTGGCCGCGCCCGTGCTAACCAACTCCCGGTTGAGGTCCATGTCGCGCTGGATGCTCAGTTCCAAGCCGTTGGCGTTCAGCAGCAGGGCAATGACGCCGACGATGATCACCGGCACGACGCCGGGCAAGCTGCGGCCGATCAGCCCCCAATCCACCCCGCCGAGCATCGACGGGGCCAGCGGGAAGCGCCAGATGCCGCTGGAGGGAAACTGGCCCAATAGCCAGCCCTGCGCCTGAAGGTCGGCCACGGGCACGCGAACCAGGCCAAAGAACAGGTAGAATAGCGCCGTCATGGCAACGATGGCCGCCGGCAGGGTCATCGGGCTGCGGCTGCGTTGCAGCACAACGAGCAGCGCCACACCGAACAGGATGCCGGGCAGCCAGCGGGGCAGGGTTTCCGGCTGGAAGAGGGCCGCCCCCAGCCCCCCGCCGGTCATCAGGCCAATGGCTCCCTCGATGAGCAGCACCCCCGTCCCCGCCAGAAAGCCGCCCATGACCGGATAGGGCAGGAACCGGACGAGGCTGCCCAGCCGGAAACGGCCCAACAGCATGAAAAACAGCCCCGTGGCTACAGACGTCACAACGATGAGCATCATCAACGTGGCCAGCCGCTGTTCATCGGTCGCGCCCGGTGGTAGCCCCCGTTGCGCCGCGGTCACCAGCGCGGCCAGGACGGCGATGGGACTCTCCTGGGCGACGCCGATCGACCCGCCATACGAGCTTGTGAAACTGAGGATGACCATGAAGATGGCGTTGCCAACCAGCATCATCCCCAGACCGAAGGGCACGAGGGACTGCGCCGGGCCGGAGAAGACGAGGGCGGCGAACGAAACCAGAAGAATGAACTCCAGAACGTAGAGCAGGATGCCGGCCAGCAGGCTGCGCATGACCTGTCCGGGTCGCAATTCTTCCGCGAGGTAGTTCATAAGCCGGCTCGAACCGGTCGGGACGAGGTTCGGTAAGGATGACATCCGCTCACTTCCCTCCACGGGGCGGCCGCCCGCGCCGACGCCGCGCAACTTGCCCAAGCAAGGACCGTCAAAGTGCGTGAATGATAGGGTAAACAGGCCAGGCGGCAAGGATTCAGCGCGACTTGGCCCCAAAGAGTGAATTCCCGCGCCGGGCCGCATATAATCCCCGCTGCCGGCAAGCAGCCCAGCCGGAACAGTCCGAGGCGCGTCATGGTCGAACAGTCGAAGCCCTTTCTCTACCTGCTCGTTGGACTTGCCAGCACGTTTATCATCATCGCCGGCATCCAGAACCTCGCCTTCATCCTCAACCCCATTCTTCTATCCATCGTCATCACTATCACCGTGCTGCCATTGCCGTTGCGGCTGGCACGGCGCGGGCTGTCCGGCGGGGTATCGCTGGCGCTGACCTTTGCGGCCGTGCTGGCCGTCATCGCCCTCGTGTTACTGCTGCTGTTCGTCGGCCTGGCCGAGCTGGCCGACACCCTGCCTGTCATCCAGCAGGCGGTGGTTGCGGACACAGCCGCCGTCGACACGGCCGCGCTGCCAACGTTCGCCGGGGTTTCGATTGCCGACGTGCAGGAAGCGATCAACGGCTTCATCACCAGCCAACGGCTGACGACCCTGGCGACGGTCATGCTCAGCGCCCTCTTCACCGGCATCTCCCAGGCCTTCCTGGTGCTGCTTATCTTCGCCTTCATGCTCAGTTCGGCCCTGGCTTTGCCCAGCGGCGCGCGGCTGGGTCTGAGCGCCCAGCATCCGGTGATCCAAAGAGTCGCCTCGCTGACTGAAGACGTGCGCCAGTACATCACGCTGACAACGATCGTCAACTTCCTCGTCGGCATCGGCAACACCATTCTGCTGCTGGTGTTGGGGGTAGACCTGGCGCTCCTGTGGGGCCTGCTGGCGTGGTTTATGGGTTACGTACCGGCCGTCGGCTTCTGGATCGCCATGCTTCCGCCATTGCTGCTGGCCTATGTGGAGCATGGGTTCACGACGGCGCTCATCGTCTTCGTCGGCTACGTAGTGATCAACGGCTCGGTCGAGAACATCCTGAAGCCGCGCCTGATGGGCCAGCGGCTCAGCATCTCGCCGGTCGTGGTGGTCATCTCGCTGTTCGTCTGGGGCTGGCTGCTGGGGGCCGTTGGGGCCATCCTGTCGATCCCGCTGACGCTGCTCATCTTCAGCATCCTCGAGGGGTTCGACAGCACCAAATGGATCTCCCTCATCCTGCGCACGCCCGGCGCGGCGGAGGCCAGCGCGGAGCGTCAGGAGGCGTTCGGCCACGTGCGCGGGTTGTGGGATCGCGTGGTATCGACCATCCGCGGGACAAACCGGACGTAGCGCCGGCACGCTCCCGCGCTACGGCGCGACCTTGCGCGCCTCGTCCACCAGTTCTTCCAGCCGCCGCAGCAGGCTACCCACCTCCGGCGACGGCTGCTCGGCCACTTGCTCGCGGCCGTTCCAGACAGCGTATACGGTGTCGAGGCGTCTCTCCAGGGCATCGATCTCCAGCGCCGCGCTCCGCGGTTGCTGCAGGTAACGCACCACGTGGCCGACCAGAACCTGCAGGGCAACAGCCAGCGGGGGGGCGATGACGAAGCCAATCAGGCCGTAAGCCTCGACCATGAGCAAAACCATCAGGACGATGAGCAGCCCGCTGAACTCGTTGCGCTGGAAGAAGCGCGGCTCGACCACAAACTCCAGGAACGCCAGCACGCCTCCCGTCAGTAACATCGTCGCCAGGGCCACGTCGTAAGCGCCGGTGGAGGCCAGCCCGGCCAGAAACGCCAACCCGGCGGCAAAGACGAAACCGGCCATCGGGATGAGCCAGGCCAGGCCAGCCAGTAGCGCCGCCAAGATGGGGTAATCGAGGCCCATGAGACTGTAGACCACCACCAGCAGGATTACCGCCAGAACCGACTGCACGAACTCGCTGCGCAAATACGCGCCGATGCTGGATTCGGTTCGTCGCCAGATGCTGCGCGCCTCAACGCGCTGGTTGGCCGGCAGCAGCGACAGCCACAGGCGCTCGAAGTGCGCCCGGTCACTGCTCCAGTAGAGGCTGAGGACGGTGATAACCACCAGCCCGGCGACGATACCGACGGCGCCCTGCGTGACGCCGAAGGCCAGCCGCACGATGGACAACCCCGATGGTCCGGCGAGCACTTCCGGCAGTTGGTCGGGCGGCGGCAGGCGCTGGGCGATGGCGTTGAGCAGGCCGTCGCTGGCCGACCAGCGCTGGAAGGTGCTGTCGTATATGACGACCAGGTAGTTGCTGAGCAGTTGGAGTTCATTCAGCAAGCGCCCGCTCAGGAAGAACAGCGCCAGCGCAACAGATCCGAAGAGCGTCAGATAGACGAGCAGCCACGCCAGCGATTCGCGCATGCCGCGTTCCATCAGGAAGTCGGCGCTCGGCCGCACGGCCGCCGCCACCATCAGCGACAGCACAAGCAGAATGAGTACGCTGCGGAATTGCCACAACAGCACCAGCGCGGAAATGGTGATGGCGATCACCGCCACATAGATAGCCAGCCGTTTCATGAAGCCTCCGCCCCGTTGCCGTAGCTGCTCAGGAGCCGATCGAGGTCACGGGCGACGGCCTCGATAGTGTCCTCTATTTGCACTTCGCCCTCCATGGCCTCAACTGCTCCCTCGCGGCGCAATACCTTGCGAATATCCTCGACAAGCTCCTGCGTCTGGTAACGCAGCAGGCCAATCTGGTCGCGCTGGCCCGTTGTTTCCACGGCCGGGGCGGCATTGAGCACGTAGCGGTCGAGCAGCAATTGCAGGACAGCCGCCAGCGGCAGGGCCACCAACGCCCCCAGCACGCCGAACAGGCTGCCAAAGGCAGTCAGGGCCAGCAGAGTGACCAGCGGCCGCATGTTCAGCGTCCGCCTCATCACCCGCGGGCCAAAGAAGTTCGCCTCCAACTGATGGATGGTCAGCGAGGCGAGAAGAACCCAAATGACCTTGGTCGGCGAGAGCGCCAACGCGAGGACAATTGACGGAACAGCGCCGATGAGCGGGCCGAGAAAGGGGATAATCTCCATGATGGCGACGAAGATCGCCAGCACCAGCGCCGAAGGGATGCCGATGAGAAGGTAGGCAATGAGCGACAGGGTGCCGATGATCAGGCTCACCAGCAATTGGCCGGTGACGTAGCCGCCGACGCGCTGCTCCATTTCGCCGATGAGCTCGCGCGCGCCTTCACGCCGGTTGAGCGGCAGGAGCAGGATGCCGGAGCGCTTGATGCGTTCCGACTCAACAGTCCAGAAGAAGGCCACGAAAAAGATGGCGATGGTCAGATACGTTGTAGAGGCGACAGCGCCAACGTAGCGCCAGAGTTGCTCGAAGGGGGAGGCCGCCACGACGGCTGTTCCGCCGTCGGCGGGCGCCACATTGGCCGGTAGCCCCGGCTGTGCCGGCAGCACCTCCGCAATGCGCCGCAACAGCAGGTTGGGCGCGTCAGCCAGCCGCTCGACGAAAGCCACGTAGGCCGCCTGCATCTGGCTGCCGATGTTGCTGGCCTGAGCCGCGATGAGCGGCGCGACGAAGCGCAGGAAGAAGGTCAACACCACCAGCATCAGGCCAAAAAGCAGGAGCACGGAGACGGCCGGCGACAGGCCGCGCCGCCGGAGCCAGGCCACGGCCGGCCGCAGCGCGGTGCTGATGATGATGCCCGCCAGGAGAATGAGCACCACCTGGTGGAAACGAAACAGGAGCCAGACGGAGAGAGCCACCAGGCCAACGACCAGCGTGCCGGTCACCAACTGGCGGATGGACAGTTCAGGCAGTTCGAGGGTTGGGCGATGATCCAACATAGGCCGGAAAGGGTTGGAAG
>CAZSOD010000094.1:0-7022 GCA_964608255.1 uncultured Ardenticatenaceae bacterium | reverse complement strand
GCCATTATACGACTGAGCCGCCACCAGTCCAGCACAAAGAAGACAGCGGCAATCACGAACAGCGCCACCAGTAGCAGCGTCGCTGGCGGCCGTCCGCGCAGCATGACTGCCTGGAGCATGTTGATGCCGTAGGTGACGGGTAGCGCCCAAGAAACCGCCCGCACCGGCGTCCAAAGCCGATAGAGGGCCAGGAAGAAGCCGCTGAAGAAGATGCTCGCCAGCAGTAAGATCATCGAGTACTGAATGGCCTGGCTATCCGTATGGGCCATCAGCGACAGGAAGAAGCCCACGCTCAGCGATGCGCACAGCAGCGCGAAGACCACCAGCGCATAATTGAGCCAGTTGCCCAGCATGGGCACGCCGAGGGCGAAGACGACCAGCGCGGTCAGGACTGCGCCAATGACCGCCGTCAAGATGAGGTAACCCAGGAACTTGCCGATGAGCGTCTGGAAGGCGGACACAGGGGAGGCGCGAAACAACTCGATCGGTCCGTCCTGCCGCTCGCGAACGATCGACAACCCGGCGAGGGTGATGGCGATATGCTGCAAAAGCAGGGCGATGACCGCCGGCACGAAGAAATCGGTCGGTCCCAGACTCACGTCGGTGATGCTTAACGTCTCGCTGCGGAAGGGGGACACAAGGACGTTAGAGTCGAGCCGCTGGTACTCGTTGAGAAGCGAATCGACCTCTCCCAGATCGGCCTCGATCTGCCCGGCCGTTTCCGCCCGCTGGCTGACGGGTGTTGACGATCCGCCGGTGGCATGCAGCGCGGCCGCGTTCTGCTGCATCTCCTGCAAGCGCGTCTGGAGCGTGGCCGCGCCGGTCGCGTTGTCAACGCCGGAAAGCAGCGCCAGACCGGAACCGGCGGCCACGGCCAGCAGCGACAGTTCCTGGTCGAGCGCCTCGGCCGAAGCCTGCGCCGTACTCTCGTCGCCCGCGGCCAGCGCCGCGCGCGTGGCCGCCGCCGCCTGGCGCGCCTGGGCGATTCGTTCCTGCAGGGCGCGCGCTTCCGTCTTGCCCTGGTCGGCGGCCGTCATCAGCACCTGCCGGTTGATCTCCTCGATATAGTTGCGGCCGAGGATTTCAATGTAGGCCCGTTCGTAGGGATCGATCTCGTAGTGGTAAAGCTGAAAAGTGGCCTGCTCGTTGTTGCGAATTTGCGTCGACGGATCGGGCGGGACGACAACGACCAGGTCAACCTCCTGAGTGCGCAGCCGGCGGTCGGCCTCGGCCGCGTCGCTGATAATCCCTTCTGGAGCGATCTGGTCGCCCAAGCGCTCGGCGTAGTCTTGCACGATCGGGAGCATCGGGCTGCCCTCCGGCACGACAAAGAGCGTGCGCAGCGTGCGCGCCTCCTCGCGATAGCCAATGCCGAAGAGCAGCAAAATAAGGAAGGGTCCCAGAATAAGGGAAGCCACCAGCCGGGGCTGGCGCAAGACGTTGATAATCTCCTTGCGCACAAAGGCGAACACGCGGATGAGGTACTGTGACAGGCTATGCATGGGCTTGCTCGGCCTCCTGGCGTTGGGCTTCCTGCTTAAGGAGCATGACAAAGACGTCGTCGAAGGGCGGGCTGTACTCGCCCGCCTCTTCCACGGTCAGGCCCTGAGCGTCGATCCAGCTCATGGCCGCCGGGAGCGCCGTGGCTGTGTCTTCCACGACCAGTTGGAGCGTGTCACCTTGAACCGTCACCTGCCGGTCCCGGACGAAGGACTGCTGGCGCAATTCATCCCGCTCACGGTAGTCGAGCATCCGGCTGGGCTTGATGCGAATAATGTCGCCGCCAAGGGCGCGGCGGCGCAGGCCCTCCGGCGTCTCAACCATCAGCAGCCGCCCGGCCGACATGACGCCGACGTAGTCGCAATAGGCCGCCTCGCCAACGTACTGGGTGGTTACGAACAACGTCCGCCCCTCAGACTTAAGCTGGGCAAAGTGGTCCCAAAACTTGCTGCGCAGCACCGGGTCGATCCCCGCGGTGGGCTCATCCAGGAAGATGAGTTCCGGGTCGTGGACAAGCGCCGCGGCCAGGCTGAGGCGCTGGCGCATACCGCCCGAAATGTTGCGGGTGCGCTTGCCCTCATGACCCTTCAGCTCCACAAGCTTAAGTAGCGAATCTAGCTGGCGGTGGCGGCGCAACGGAACGCCATAGAGAGAAGCCGCAAAATTGAGATTCTCCCACACCGTCAGATCAGGGTACATGACGAAGATCTGAGGCATATAGCCAATGCGCTGGCGGTCGGCAGTGGTGAAGTTGGCCGGCGAGCGGCCGAGCACCTCGACCACGCCGCCGGTGGCCTCATAGATGCCAAGCAGGAGGCGCATGGTCGTGGTCTTGCCGCACCCGCTAGGGCCGATGAAGCCAAAGATCGAGCCGCGCGGGATGGACATGGTCACACGGTCTACGGCCACATCGTCGCCAAAGCGCTTGGTCAGATCGTGGGCGCGTACGACCACGCCGTTTTGGCGGGCTAACTCGTCGCTCGTTGCCGTCATCTATGTTTCTCCTGGAATATGTTGTTCCCGACGGGCCCTTGCGTGGGCAACTCCCCGCCCGCTGGCCGTGGTCTCCTGACAATCGGAAACCCTTCCCCGAAGGCGATCGAGGAAGGGTTCTTGTCAAGCGAGTCGCGTATAATTACTGGTATCGTTCGCTGACGATCACCTTTACCAGTCGCGGCCCTTGAGGAAGTCGTTGACTTCCATCTCCGCCCTGTCGCGTTCCCAGCCGTAGCGTTCCTGAATCAGGCCGATCACCTCGTCGCGCTTGCCCGAGATGCGGTTCAGGTCATCATCAGTCAGACGACCCCACTGTTGCTTAACCTGTCCCTTCAGTTGCTTCCACTTACCAGCCAATACATCTTCATTCATGTGTCTTCTCCTTTCGCGGACTATCTCCCTTCCTTCTCCCAAAGCACTTTGGAAAGGATTCCAAGGCCTGGCGCTGTACGCTGCCAGGAAAAACGCTATATCAACACTATAGACCCCTACCAGACGGGCTTCAATGTGAAGCGGGTACAGATGGGCTATACAGTTGCCGGTACATCGCCGGGCTAAGAGACGCGCAGCATCACTACATCGCCGACGGTCGTTACTTCCAGGCCGTCGCGGTCGGTTTCAACCGCCACGGCCGGCTCGCTGCGGCACAGCGATAGAAACGGATTGCCTGGCGACACGTCACCCGTCGCTTCGACCTCGCAGGTAAGCCCGCTGGCCTCGTCGACAATGACGATGTCGCTTAGCGCAATCCCGTTGGACGTGGCCGCGCTGGCGCCCCCGATCGATTCCGGCCCGCCCCACAGCCAGGCCATCGGATCAAGGATCAGGAGCGGGGTTGCCTGGTTGTCCTCTTCAAAATGGCTCGTCATCCCTGAGAATCCTCCCGGCATGAGGCTAGAATGAGCGATAGGTGCCCGAACCACGCAGCCGCGCGACCGCCACAATGAACGCGACGACCGCTAACAACAACCCCAGCCACAACAGCGGCGTGCGTCGCTTGCGGCCTGTCACCTCGGCCGTTGCGTCGGCGACGATCTCCGGCAGTTGCGGGTCGATCTCTTCCAGGTCTCTCAAGAAGTCGACGATCTCGGCGCGCGCTGAATCGCGCGTGTGGCCGTATTGGTCCTGGAGCGTCTCGACGAGTTGCTCGTATTCGTTCCGCAGCCCGTCCAGTCTGGCGTTGCCCAGATCGTCGGCGCGTCGCCGAATGCCGCCAATGGCGCTCCGGGCGGCCTCCTCAATTGTCTCTCTGTCCAGCGTAGTCATTATCTCTGTCTCTCCTGGGCCGGCCGGACGGGCCGGGCGCGCATAGTGCGACAGTAGCACGCTGGCGCGCCGGTCACAATGTGCCACGGATACAAGGAGAGATATAAGGGGCAAGGGCGACCGCCTGGCGGCAGTCAGGAGCATAAGGAACGAGCCAGCCGGAGGCGACACGCCGTTACAGGCGTGCCGAGCCCGCCCGGGGTCCCGGCTCTCGATTCGAGGGCGCGGTGGTTGTCCGGCTAGCCGCGGATAAAGTAGATGATGGCCACCACGATGCCGATGCTGACCACGACCCAGCGCAAGGTCACAGGACTGACCCGACCGGCGAGCCGGCCGCCCAAAGCGCCGCCCACCAGCGCGCCGGCGGCCATTGCCGCCGCGGCCGGCCAGAGAACCTGGCCGGAGAACAGGAAGAACGCCGCCGCCGTCAGGTTTGTGGCGAAGGCGACGGCTTGCTTCAGCGCGTTCAGTCGTGTCAGTGAGTCGTCCAGCGTCAGGGCCAGCACGGCCAGAATGATGACGCTGAGTCCGGCTCCAAAGTAGCCGCCATAGATAGCGGCGAAGAAGACGGGGACGGCCGCCCAAGTTTCGCGGGCCTGCCCTTTCCCGCCCGCCGCCCGGCGGACGAGCCAGCGCCGCAGTGGTTCCTGCAAGGCCAGCAGCAACGAGGCGGTCAGGATCAGGAACGGAACCAGTTCGCGGAAAAGTCGCTCGCTGGTGTTCAGCAGCAGAAGCCCGCCGGCCAGGCCGCCAAGCGCCGCGGCGGGCAGCAAGAAGGTCAGCCGCTGGCGCTGGGCCATGATCTCGGTCTTCTGGGCCAGCGTCGCCCCCAGATAGCCGGGGCTAAGGGCCACGGTATTGGTCACGTTGGCCGCGACGGTGGCGACGCCGGCCGCGGTCAGGGCGGGAAAGCTGATGAGCGTGCCGCCCCCGGCCAGCGCGTTCACGGCCCCGGCGGCGACGGCCGCCAGGCCGATGAGCAGGTATTGCAGCGGTTGCAGTTCCATGCGCTACCCCAAAAAAAGGCCGGCAGGACCTCCTGGCGTCCCACCGGCTTGGTCGGGCGACGGCCGCCAGACCGGCGATCATTCACGTTGCAAGAAGCGGGCCACCGCCTCAGCCGAGTCCAGCGCCAGCGCCTCGGCGGCAATACGGCGCGCCTCGGCCAACGAGAGGCGGCGCACGGCGTCCTTGACCGCCGGGATGGAAGGCGCGCTCATGCTCAACTCGTCGAGTCCCAGTCCGAGCAGCACCGGCGTCGCCAGAGCGTTGCCGGCCAGCTCGCCGCACATACCGATCCAGATGCCGGCGGCATGGGCCGCGGCGGCCGCGTCGCGCACCAGGCGCAGCACCGCCGGCTGGAGCGGATTGACCAGCCCGGCGACGCGCGCGTTGCCCCGGTCGGCGGCCATCACGTACTGCGTCAGGTCGTTGGTGCCGATACTGAAGAAGTCGACCTCGGCCGCCAGCTGATCGGCCACGGCCACGGCCGAGGGCACCTCGATCATGATGCCCACTTCCATGTCCGCATTAAACGGCCGGCCCGCCCGGCGCAGTTCGGCCTGCGCCTCGACGAGCATGGCCCGCGCGGCGCGCACCTCGCTCGGCGTGCCGATCATCGGCAGCATCAGCTTGACCCGGTTTGGCGCGCCGTCGTCGCCCGCGCTGGCGCGGAGGATAGCCCGTAGTTGGGGCATGAAAACCTCTGGCCGCTCCAGGCAAAAACGGATGGCCCGCCAGCCCAGGAACGGGTTGGCCTCCTCGCCCAGGTCAAGATAGGGCAGCGGCTTGTCGCCGCCCACGTCGAGGGTGCGAATAATCAGCGGCCGGTCACCCATCAGGCGCGCCGCCTCGCGATAGGCGGTATATTGCTCCTCCTCGGTCGGCGCCTGGCCGCGGTCGAGGAAGAGAAACTCGGTGCGGAAGAGGCCCACGCCCTCGGCGCCATACTCGAGCGCCAGGGGCAGGTCCTTGAGGCGGCCGACGTTCGCGGCGATCTCCACGCGATGGCCATCCGTTGTCGTCGCGGCGCTCTGGCCGGCAGCTTTGGCGCGTCGCTGGCCCTCCAGCCAGGCGTCGCGGCGCGCTGTCAGCGCCGCCAGCCGGGCGTCGTCGGGCGCGGTATAAAGCACGCCGGCGTCGCCGTCGACGCCAACCCTCTGGCCGTCGGCCACGCGCCAGATATCGCGGCCCAGCCCAACGACGGCCGGGATGCTCAACGAGCGGGCCAGGATGGCGCTGTGGGCGGTCGCCCCGCCCAGTTCGGTGCAGATAGCCAGCACGCGCTGCGGGTCGAGCCGCACGGTATCGGACGGGGACAGGTCAGCGGCGATCAGCACGGCCGGCGCGGCGAAATCAAGCGACGGCAGTTCCACACCCAGCAAATGGCGCAGCACGCGCTGGGCCACGTCCTCCACGTCGGCGGCGCGCGCCTGCATATAGGCGTCATCCATGTCGCGGTAGGCTTCGGCCGTCGCCGCGGTCGCCGCTTGCCACGCCGCCTCGGCGTTGACGCGCTCCGCCTGAATCCGCGCGCGGGTCGCGTCCAGCAGTTGGGGGTCTTGCAAGAACAGCAGGTGAGCTTCGAAGATGGCGGCTTCGTCCTGACCGACCTGGCGCACGGCGTCACGGTGCAGGGCTTCGATCTCGGCCCTGGCCGCGCCGACCGCCTCGTTGAGGCGGGACCACTCGGCCGCGGGATCGTCGATCGACCGGGCGACCACTTCCGGGACGCGCGGCCGGTAGATGGCCGCCGGGCCGACGGCTACGCCGGGAGACGCGGCGATGCCGCTCAGGTAGTCAGCAGCCAATGGGTCAGTATTCAGCAGGCCTGCGGTCACTATGACCGGCGGCGCTTCCGAACTCGTATTTCGTCCGTCGTCTCTCGTATCTCCCTTTTCATCCCGGTCCCCGAAGTTGTCGTCCGCCAGGGCCTGCAGGGCCGCCAGCGTGTCGGCCGCGTCCGGGCCGGCGGCGACCACAGTGATCCTATCTCCCTGGCGCACGCCCAGCGTCGCCACCTGGTTGATGCTCTTGGCATTGGCGCTGCGTTCGCCCTTGATCACCCGCACGTCGGAAGCAAAGCGGCCGGCCGTGGCGACAAAGCGCGCCGCGGGCCGCGCGTGCAGCCCCAACCGGTTGCGTACTGTCAGGGTGATGCTTTCCCCGGCTGCGGCGTCGGGCCCGGCCGGTGCGGGCGCGGCCGGAGCGGCGGCCACCCCCAGTTGCTCGCGCTTGACCATGAGCGCCGTCTCGGCCTC
>CAZSOD010000093.1:1497-13497 GCA_964608255.1 uncultured Ardenticatenaceae bacterium | reverse complement strand
GCGGGTCACGCATCGATACACCTCCTGATGGCGGGCTGCGCCGCACAGGCCGCGTTGCCCGGTCAATCGCGCGGCCAAGGGCGTCAGTGGCCTGATTGAGGCTGCGGCCGCCGCGCCCGGCGCTTGCCCGCGCCTCGGCCAGCGCGCCAAGCGCTGTGTGTCGCGCAGCGGTCACCGTATCGGGCCGATCCCACTCGGCGACCGGACGCAGCACATTTTCAAGCGCCGGCGGGGTCGGCTGCGGTTCTGTCGCCACACCCAGCCGCGCCGTGACGCTGTCGCCGACAAGCAGCGCGCCGCCGAGGGCCAGTTCACCTAGCGTGGCCCGGCGCGTGGCTGGCGCGGACGACCCGCTCGTTTCGTCCTGCGCCCCATCCAGTTCAGCGGCTTCCCGGTCAGCCATAATCGTTACCTCTCGCCATCGTCCTGGGCAGGTCGATAGATTTCAAACGCCGAAGTCGGGCGACCTTGCCTAACGCTCGCGCGCCTCGGCCAGGCGCATGGCCGACGGCGCAACGACGCCCGGCGCGGGGGCCAGCAGCCGGCGGTAGGTTAGCGCCAGCCAGCGATTCGACCAACCGAACAGCCGTGACCCGGCGACGACCCGCCCGATCTCGGCCCGTGTCATCTTCGCCTCGCTGCGCAGGACGTTAGGGTTGTCGCGACTAAGCGCCAGCGTGCGCGCGGCAAACAGAAACGGCCACATCAGGGCTAGTCGCAAGCTGTATTCTGATCGCGGAAAGGCCGTGACGAACTGCAGGCCGTGGTCAAGATGGCGCGTGGCCTTGTCAGCCAGAAGCGCAACCGCCGCCAGGGCCTTCGGCTCGCACTGTGGGTCAAGCAGGCTTTCGCGCGTCAGTCCAAACCGGCTCAGGTACGTCTGCGGGATAAAGACCCAGCCACGCTCATAATCCTTGCGGATACCCCGGATGACGTTGACCGTCTGCAAGGCCAGCCCGCACTCCCGCGACAGGGGCATGAGCGCCGCCCGTCTCTCCATGACCGCCGGTGAATGGAGAGCGAACAAATCGGTGACCAGATAGCCGACACGGCCGGCTACTTCGTGCATGTAATCGTCCAGCGCGGCTTCATCTTCAACGAATGGGCCGTGCGCCTGCCAGCGAGCCATGCCCAGGGTGGTGGCGTGGACGTGATGGGCTATCGGCTGCTGGAGCGGCGCGGGCAGGGCGCGCAACCAGTCGAGAATGAGCGGCGTTTCGCGGATGACGTCAACTTCGGGATCGGATGCATCCAGGTCGTCCACTCGCCTGGCCAGGCGCTCGGGCGGCACGCGGCCGTCCAGAACGGCGGCGAACTCTTCCAGCAGGCTAATCTTGCGCTGCGCCGGCATAGCCGGGTGGTCCTCGATGCCATCGGCGATGCGGAACATCAGGTAGGCAACCGAAATGGCGTCGCGCATAAGGGGCGGTAATTGCTCGATCGACAGCGCGAACGTCCGGCTGACCTCCCTGACCATAACATCCCGTTTCTGCATCCCTTTATCCTCCGCAAGCAATTCAACACGGATCGTTCGTGCCGCTATGAGGGGCCGAACGCTCGCTTCTAACCCATAGGACATTGAACCCGTGTCAGTCAATGTTGAATTCAATCTTCCTACAACCGGCGGCCGCTTCGCCAGATGGACCACAGGAGCCACAACGTCAGCACGATGACGGCCGCAAAACCAACCACGGCGATCCACGTTAGAAAGGCCCACGGCCACGTCAGATCGAGCGTGGGCAACAGCAGCGCCAGCCCGATGGTGAGCGAACCCAGCAAGATGGCCTGGATGACGCGATTGGCGACGCGGTTGATCTGCCGCGTCAGGTGCTCGGTGGCCGTGTCCTGGATGCGCAATTCCAGTTGGCCGCGATCGAGCCGGCTCATCAGGCGGCTCGTCTGGCCGGGCAGGTCATTAATAAAGCCGGCCCAGCCGCCGATACTGCGCAACGCCTCGGGGCCCCAACTTGTCGGCAACGCCAGCTGGATGAGAAAGCGCCGGACGTAAGGCCCCGAGACCTCGAACACATCGAAGTCGGGCGCCACCTGCTTGCCAACACCCTCCATGACGACCAGCGTCTTGATCAGCAGCCAGTAGTCGCTGGGCACGCGCAGCCGGTAGGCATAAATGATAGGTTGAATCTCGGCCAGCAATTCGCTGGCGGAAAGGTCTTTCAGCGGCAGGCCCTTGTACCGGCGCAGCAGCCGGCGCAGATCGCGTTCCAGGCCCCGCTCGTCCACCGATGGGTCAGCGATGCCCATGTGGATAAGCTGCGTCACGGCCGCCGAGGCGTCGAACTGGATGATGGCGATGTAGAGCCGGATCAGGTTGGCCTTGTCGCGCTCGTCCAGGTAGCCGACCGTGCCGAAATCGATCAGGCCGATGGCCTCGCCGGGCAGTATCAGCATGTTGCCCGGGTGGGGGTCGGCGTGAAAGAAACCGTCTTCCAGCACTTCCTTGATGATAAGCCGCGATGCATTGAGCGCGATACGCTCGCGATCGAGCCCGGCTGCGTCGAGAGCGGCGAAGTCGTCGATCTTGATCCCGCGCAACCGCTCCTGCACCATCAGGCGGCGCGTCGTGTACTCCCAGTAGACACGCGGCACGTAGAGGTGGTCTTCGCCGGCGAAATTCTCGCGGAAGCGGTCGGCGTTGCGCCCTTCGCGGCGATAATCCAGCTCTTCGCGCAGGGCAATGGCAAACTCTTCGGCCAGCTCCACCGGATCGAACGGGGTCGCGCCGGGCAACCGTTCCCGAACGAGGCTGGCGATCTCGTGCAGGATCTGCAAATCCACCTCGACCAGCCGCTCAACCGCCGGCCGCTGCACCTTGACGACGACGTGGGTGCCGTCGGGCAGCAGCGCTGGGTAGACCTGGGCCAGCGACGCCGAGGCGATCGGCGTGGGGTCGAAAGCGGCGAAGGCCTCCTGGAGAGGGCGGCCGAGTTCCGCCTCGATGATCGGCAGCACCACTTCCCACGGATCGGGCGGCACGTGATCCTGCAGGTTGCTCAATTCGGCCAGCACCGATGGCGGTAGAATCTCGGGCCGGGTGCTGGCGATCTGACCGAGCTTAATGAAGGTCGGGCCCAGTTCCTCCAGTGCCAGGCGCAGCCGCACGGCCGGGGGTACGCGCTCCCACTCCTCTGCGCCACGCCGCAATAGCCGGCGCGGCAAGTTCAGCCGTTCGTCCAGGCCCAGTTGCGCCAGCACCGCCCCGAAGCCGTGGCGCGCCAGTACCTCCGCGATGCGGCGGTAGCGCGCCAGGTGGCGCGGGCGCAAACGGAACAGGAAAGAATCGCGCAGCAAGTCCCTCTCCACTGACGGCGGGCTTCGATGAGATGATAGCTCGCCCCAGGACTGTATACCAGGCCGGCAGGGAGTAGCGAGAATTGCTTAGTAGGCTCTGATATTGGGGACGGGTCAGCGAGCCGCCCTTACTCGAATCGAATTCCCTGGGCCAGGGGCAGCTCGCGGGACCAGTTGATGGTATTGGTCTGGCGCCGCATATAGCCCTTCCAGGCGTCGGAGCCGGACTCGCGGCCGCCGCCCGTCTCCTTCTCGCCGCCAAACGCCCCGCCGATCTCCGCCCCCGATGTGCCGATATTGACGTTGGCGATGCCGCAGTCGGAGCCGGTCGCCGCCAGAAAGGCCTCGGCTGTCCGCAGACTGTCGGTGAAGATAGCGCTGGACAGCCCCTGCGGCACTTCATTGTGCAGCCGGATCGCTTCCTCAACCGAATCGACCTCGAGAATGTAGAGGATGGGCGCGAACGTCTCCTGCCGCACGATGGCCGACTGCGCCGGCATGCGAATGATGGTCGGCTCCACAAACTGCGGCCCCACGTCGGGACGTGCATCACCGCCCGCCAGCACCTCACCGCCCTCGGCTACCGCCTGACTGACGGCGGCCGCCATCGCCGCCACGGCTGCGCCGGTCACCAGCGGCCCGAGCAGCGTTCCCTCGGCCAGCGGGTCGCCCAGGCGCACCTGCCCGTAGGCCCGTTTTAGGCGCTCGACCAGCTCCCCCGCCGCCTCGCGCTGGACGATAACGCGGCGCGTACTGGTGCAGCGCTGCCCGGCCGTGCCGACCGCGCCGAAGACGATGGCCCGCGTCGCCAGGTCGAGGTTGGCGTCGGCAGCGACAACGATGGCGTTGTTGCCGCCTAATTCCAGAATGGCGCGGCCGAAACGGGCGGCCACGCCCTGGGCCACAGTACGGCCAACCTTTGTCGAGCCGGTGAAGGAAACGAGCGGCAGGCGCGTGTCGCCGACCATCAGCCGGCCAACCTCGGGCCCGCCCGCGGCCAGCGTAAAGACGCCGCTCAACCCGTAGTCGGCCATCACCCGGTTGGCGATGTGGTGCATGGCGACGGCGGTCAGCGGCGTTAGCTCCGAAGGCTTCCAAACGATTGTGTCGCCGCAGACCGCGGCGAGGGCCGCGTTCCACGACCAGACGGCGATGGGGAAATTGAAGGCGGTAATGACGCCGATCGGGCCGAGCGGGTGCCACTGCTCGTACATGCGGTGGCCCGGCCGCTCTGAGTGCATGGTCAGGCCATAGAGCTGGCGCGACAGGCCCGTGGCGAAATCGCAGATATCGACCATCTCCTGCACTTCGCCGATGCCCTCGGCGCGGATTTTGCCCATCTCCAGCGTGATCAGCTCGCCCAGCGGCTCGATGGCCTCACGGGCGGCCATCCCCAGGTCGCGCACCACCAGGCCGCGCCGTGGCGCTGGCAAATCGCGCCAGCGGGCAAAGCCGGCCGCGGCCGCAGCCACGACCTGCTCATAGACCTCCGGCGTGGCCGGGACGACCTGGGCGATAGGCTCGCCTGTAGTCGGGTTATAGGACGTGATCGGCGGCGCGCCGGAGTCGATCCAGCTGTCCGGGCCGGTGGCGGCCCCGGGATTGACAGGTCGGATTTGAAGGCGTTCGAGCAAGGCTTGCTGACGGGTCATGATCTATCCTTGGGCGCCGAGGCATTGTCCGTCGCCGGCCCAGCGCCCGGTTGGCCGTCCCCCGGTTGGGCCGCGGCGGGTGGCGGAGCGGCCGGGGCGGGCGGCTCGACCTCGACCGGCGCGCCATCGCTGGGGGCGAACGCAGCGTCGGGGTGGATATGATAGGGTACGTCGATAATGACGATGTCTTCGTGATGGCGCAACCGGCGGCGCAAGATATTAGCCGTCTGATTGTGCAGGTACTGGGCGAAGAAATCCTCGGGCAGAAACTCCGGGATGACGATGGTGATGATCTGCTGCGGGTACTCGACGTTGTTGACGTGTTCGATGTAATCGACAATGGGCTCGATCACATCGCGGAAGTCATAGTCAATACATACGAGTTCGACCGGGCCGGTAATGGCCGGGAAGCGCGCCCAGCGCCGTTCCACGCGTTCGCGCATCTCGTCGCTCGTGCAGATAGCCACGGCGCGGACATGGTGTGAAATGCGGCGGGCATATTGCAGCGCCCGCAGCGTGCCGCGATGGATATCGCCCACGGGCACGATGACCACGTCGGCGATCTCCGCCAGGTCGTCCATTTTCATCTCGCGCGTGCTCAGCGCTTCGGCAACGTCCTTGTAGTGCCGGTTGACGGCGCGGAACATGAGCACGAGCAGCGGCACCGCTATGACCACAACCCAGGCCCCCTCCATGAACTTGGTGGCGATGAGGACCATGAGGACAACGCCGGTGACGACGGCGCCAATACGATTCACCGCCCACTTCCAGCGCCAGCCTGCCTCATGGTGAACGGTTGTGACCCCGGTGTGGAGCGTCTCGCCCGGCTTGAGCTGGCCCACGCGGGCCATCAGCTTGCTCATGCTGTACTGCGATAGCGTGAACGCCAGCATGACGCCCAGCGCGTAGAGCGGCAACATGCGGATTTCGTCGCCGCGGAAGGCGATGACGATGAGCGAGGCCAGCACGGCCAGGGTAATGATGCCGCCGCTGTAGACCAGCCGGTCGCCCCGGTTTTGCATCCAGCGCGGCATGAAGCCGTCCTTGGCCATGAAAGAGCTGACGCGCGGGAAGTCCTGGAAGCCGGTGTTAGCCGCCAGAAAAAGGATCATCATGGTGAAGAACTGCACCCAGTAGTAAAGAATGCCGCTGCCCGCCACCGAACGCGTTAACTGTGACAGGATGCTCTCGCCGCCCTCGTGATAAGGTACGAGGTGCAGGTTCGTGGCGACGTAACTGATGCCTAGAAAGAGCGTCATGGCGATTGTGCCCATCACGACCATAGTGATGGCCGCGTTCCGCGCCTCCGGCGGCTTGAAGGCCTTGACGCCGTTGCTGATGGCCTCGATGCCCGTCAACGCCGTGCAGCCGGCGGCGAACGCGCGCAAGATCAGCCAGACCATCAGGAACTGGCTGAGCGAGTCGAGCTGATCCACATCATGGCCGGGCGGCGGCGTGGCCGGGGCGAGACCAAACAGGCCCAGCTGGCGAGCGACGCCGATCACGATGACAATCATCACCCCGACAACGAAGGCGTAGGTCGGGATGGCGAAGATGCTGCCGCTCTCGCGCACGCCGCGCAGGTTGAGCCACGTCAGCAGGGCAATGGCCGCCAGGGCCATGACTACCCGGTAATCATAGGTTTCCGGGAAGGCCGAGGTGATGGCGCGCACGCCCGCGGTCGACGACACCGACACCGTCAGCACATAGTCAATGAGCAGCGCTGCCGCGGCGAACAGCGACGGCAGGGTGCCCATGTTGTCCTTGGTGACGATGTAGGCTCCACCCTCATTCGGGTAGTGGAGGATCGTCTGGATGTAACTGAAGACGACGAGCAGCACCAGTCCGGCGACCGCCAAGGCCAGCGGCAAGGTCATGCGCAGCGCCCCGACGCCCATTAGCACCAGCACGCTCATAATCGCCTCAGTGGCGTAGGCGTTGCTGCTGATGGGGTCGGAGGCAAAGATGGCCAACCCGCGCACCTTGTCCAGCCGCTCGTGGATGTCGGCGCTCGTCGGAAAAGGGCGACCGATAAGCGCCCGCTTGACGTTGAAAGATGACATAATGGAACAACTCCCTGGTAAGGGAGATATTATAAGGTCTTTGGGGACCGCCGCCAACGACGGGCGCGGCCGATGCGCGCGGAAGCGCGGCGCCACGAGCGAAGAGAGCAGGCGAAGCAGTGGTTGATTTCCTGTTACCCCCGGTCAGCGGCTGGGATGAATGGCGAGAGCTATTTACGGATGAGGCCGTATGGCGCCCGGTGGTGACCCGGCTCTGGGCGCGCGAGCCGGGTCTGGCGGCGCGCACGGGCGTCGCCGCGCCGGAGTCGGTCGTCTCCGGATTTCCCGGCACCTGCGCCGTTTTCATCGTCAACGACGCCATCGTCGTCAAGTTCTTCCCTCCTATGGTAGCCGACGACTGGCGCCGCGAGCGCGCCGTCTACCGGCTCCTGACCGGTCGCGTCCCGGAAATGCCCCGGCTGCTGGCCGGCGGCTACTACCACGACCGCATCGCCTGGCCTTACCTCGTTACCTCCTTTTTACCTGGCGCGGCCTGGCGCGACGCCCGGATGGTCGTGTCGGCGGCCGAACGGCTGGCGATCGGCCGCTTGCTGGGCGAGCGGCTGCGCCAGGTCCACGATGTGCCCGTGCCTCTCAACCCGGACTGGCCGCCCGACACATGGCCGCGTCTCGTCACCGAGCGGCTGGAAGCGGCGCCGGCCGAATTGCTGGCGAGCGCCGCGTTGCCGGAGCCAGTTGTTGCCGCCGCCCTAGCCCTGCTGCGCGACACAGATTGGTTCGCCGGCCCGCCTCGCCTGCTCCACGGCGACCTGACTGAAGACCATATCCTCGTATCGCGGGCCGACGGCCGCTGGACCATGACGGGGTTAATCGACTGGGCCGACGCGGTAGTGGCCGATCCGGCTTACGAATGGGCGGCGCTCTACTTCGGATTCTGCGGGCGCGAGGCGCTGCTGTTCCGCGCCGTCCAGGACGGCTATGGCCCGGCCGCGCGGCCGCCCCCGCCCCGCCGGCTACTGGCCGGCACGCTGCTGCACCGGTTCGGCGCGCGCATCATCGCCGACGCCCTGCCGGAGTCGGTTCGCCGCGGATTGCGCGGGCTGGACGAGCTGGAAGGGGCGCTGTTTGCGGGGTATGACGGCTAATGGCCGGCGGAAAGACCACCGATGACAGACCGCAGACCGCGGCCGGAGCCCGCTGACCGTGGTCTACGATCTGTCGTCTTTTCCTGCTGCAATCAGCGGTCGGCCGCCGGCGGTCGTTCCTCCCGCCGGCTGCGATGAACGATGTAGATGCCAGCCAGCACGGCCGCGCCGCCGAGGATTTGAACCGGAGTCAGCGCTTGGCCCAGGATCGGCACGGCCAATAACCCGGTCAGCACCGGCTGCATCAGCAGCGTCGGAGAGACGATGGACGCGGGCAAGTAGCCGAGGACGTAGGCGATAGCCATTTGCCCGCCCACCTGAACGACAAGGCCCAGCCCCAGGAAGTTGAGGTAGGTGAAGGTCGAATAGCCGGTCAGCGGGTTGCCGAAAAAGCGGGCCACCAGCGCCAGAGCCAGCGCCGAGCCCGCGGCCGAGATCCAGAACGAGGTCAGTGTATTCAGTTTCTGCCGGCTGCGCTGGACGACAAGGAAGTAGGCCCCGTAGAACATGCCCGACAAGATGCCGAAAAACGTGCCCAGCCCGACGTCGTTGAGCGCGTCCGCGCCCAGGATGACCGCCGCGCCGGCGATAGCCACAGCCAGCCCAAGCCAGAAGAGTCGCGCCGGGCGCTCGCGGAAGAAGATCATCGCCCCCAGACTGACCCAGATCGGCGCGGTGTTACCCATCAGCGTCGGGTTTGTCGCGCCGCTGATGAGGATGCCACTATTCCAGAAGAACAAGTCGCCGGCGAAGAACAACCCCGCCAGAACAGCGATGAGCGTCTCATGGCGGCTGGGGCGGCCATCGCGGGCCACGCCGCGAAAAAACGGGACGACGAGCACGGCCGCGGCAACGGCCATGCGGTAAAAACCGGCCACCGCCCCCGGCGCGTTAGCCAGACTGACGAAGATGCCGGAGAAGCCCATGCCAAGCAGGGACAGGGCAAGGACGACGTAGGCGCGGGCGTGGGTGTGGCCGTGAGGCTGCGTTTCGCTATGGGCGTGAGTCATAACTAGGATAAACTCCCCTGCGGATTGGCCGCTTTGGGCGGAACGTGTACTTATATCGCACGCCCGCCGGCGCGGCAACCGGCGGCTTGCGGCGGCGCATGGCCTGGTATAATGGGCCGTCCGCCGGGCAACGAACGAGCAACGACCAACGCCCGCTTCACTGACAACTGACAATCGAAAACTGACCACCGGAGGCACTCATGGAACAGCTTTTCCGCGACTTGCAGGAACGGTACGAGACGCTGTACAAGGCCATCGAGACGGCCGTGGCTGACTTGCCCGCCGAGGCGCTTGATTGGAAGCCCGGCCCGGAGATGAACTCCATCGGCGTCATTCTGGCCCATACCGCCGGGGCGTGGCGCTACTGGGCGGGCGACGTCGCCGGCGATCTGCCCTCCGGCCGCGTGCGAGCGACGGAGTTCGAGACGCACGGTGTCGATGCCGAGGAGATGCTCGGCCGTCTCCGGGCCGCCCTGGATACCGCCCGCGAGGTGCTGGCGCAGGTGAACCCGGCGCAACTGGGCGAGGTGCGCACGGCGGGCCAGTTCGACGAGCAACGGACGGTCGGCTGGGCGCTGCTCCACGCCCTCGAGCACACGGCCCTCCATGCCGGGCACATCCAGATGACCCGCCAGCTCTGGGATCAGCGCCAGTGAAGACAGCGGCCACACAAGAGCCGATGATGAACGACAACGAGACAACCCGCCGCGCCTGGGAAGCCAACGCGGCGCATTGGGACGCGACTATGGGCGACGCGGGCAATGACTTCGTCAACCTGCTCATCTGGCCGGTGACGCGACGGCTGCTGGACCCAAAGCCGGGCCAGCGCGTCCTCGACGTGGCTTGCGGCAACGGTCTCTACGCGCGGCGTGTGGCCGAACTAGGCGCGGACGTCGTGGGCTTCGACTTCTCGGCCGCCCTGATCGAGCGTGCCCGAGCCCGCGCCGCCTATGGCGAACGGCTCGCATTTCACGTGGTGGACGCTACCGACTCTGAAGCCCTGCTCACCTTGGGGGAGGCGGCCTATGACGCGGCCATGTGCAACATGGCCCTCTTTGACATAGCCGACGTCGAGCCCCTGGCCGCGGCGCTGGCCCGGTTGTTGCGGCCGGACGGCCGTTTTGTCTTCTCCGTCATGCACCCGTCCTTCAACGGAAAGCACGCCACCCTCGTCGCCGAAACCACCGACGACGGCCGCGAGATACGCACGCGCTACGCCGTCCGCCTGTCGCGCTACCTGACGCCGTTCACCGCGCAGGGTATCGCTATTCGCGGGCAGCCAGAGCCCCAACTCTATTTCCACCGGCCGCTCGGCGAGTTGTTGCGGCCCTTCCTGCGCGCCGGGTTCGTTCTCAACGCGCTGGAGGAACCGGCCTTTCCACCCGTCAACCGCCCCGACAAGCACACCTCCTGGAGCGGCAACTACAGCGAGTTCCCGCCGGCGCTGGTGGCGCGGTTGATACGGCAATGAATTCAACATGGAGTAACACAGGTCTGACGGTTGGGCACGGACTTGGCGAGGTTTCTTCTTGGCGACCTTTGCCGCCTTCGTGTGCGATCTCTTCCCATTTGTGGAATCTGTTGTTTCTCTTCTGGAGGGTCTGAATGACCGACAAAGCGAGCAAGACCGAGTTGATGGATCGGATCGCCTACGCCTACGAGGCGCTGGAGCGGACGCTGGCCGGGCTGGACGAGACGCAGATGGCGCGGCCCGACCCGACAAGCGGCTGGACCATCAAGGATCATCTCTTCCATCTGGCGCTGTGGGAGCGCGGCGTGGCCTGGCTGATGACCGGCCGCTCACGCTACGAGGGGATGGGCATCACGGCGCAGGAGTGGCGCGACCTGGAGATGGACCAGGTGAACGATCTCGTCTACAAGCGCCACCGCGAACGGCCGCCGGCTGAAGCCCTGACCACATTCCGCGATGCCCACCGCGAGATGCTCGAGGCGCTGGCTCCGCTGGGGGACGACGACCTGCTGCGCCCCTACGCCGATTACGATGTGGCCGAGCGCCTCTGGCCCGACCGTCCTATTCTTGGCTGGATCGCCGGCGATACTTACGAACACTTCGCCGAGCATCTCGGCTACATTCAGGCTATCCCGGCCCAAAGCCGAACCAGCGAGCAATAACCACCAGGAACGCGCCGCCCAGGCCAACAAGCAGTCCATAGTAGACCACCCGCGCCGGCCGCGACTCGTCGTGACGGTCAGCGATCTGGTCAAGCACATAGAAGGAACTGCCAAGCCCCAGGACGACGAGCGTCAGCAGTAGGGCGCCCTCCAGGGTGCCGTTGGCGAGCAGCGGCCCGGGTGCGGCGGCGGGGTTGGCGGCCAAAGCGACCGCGGTGCGCGCGCCTGCGGGGTCGCGCAGGGCGAAGGGCAGCATCGGCAGGTGGGCAATGAGGTTGTGAACCATCTTGCTCAGGTGCAAGGTGAAGACCAGCGGCAGAACCGCCGGCGTATAGCGCAGGAAGTTGTCTCGGACGCTGCCCCTCTTCGCCACTAACCGGGTTATGGCCGCCGCCAGCCCGACCGCGAGCAGCGGCAGGGCCAGGTTTAGCCACAGCGCCTCGAGCCAGGTGTAGCCGAGCACGCGCTCCGGCAGTCCAAGCCGCGCCAGCCACGCCGGCAAAGCCGTCGTCACCGCCTCGAAGCGCGCCCACTCCTCACCTACCTCCTCTATCATCACGCCCAGCAGGACGACCGCCAGCAGCGCCGTGCCCACTGTCTGCGTTCGCTCATTCCACAGGTCTTGCAGCGGCGCGCGCCGGCGCAGGACGATGTTATCGTTGGGACAGGCCTTCACACAGTCGAAACAAAGCAGGCAGTCCTGGTTGCTGTCGAGCGTGCCCATGTA
>CAZSOD010000093.1:0-1397 GCA_964608255.1 uncultured Ardenticatenaceae bacterium | reverse complement strand
TTGGTATAGCGCGTGGCCTCAGACATGCCTTGGAAGCCGATGTAGATGAAGATGCCGTAGGCCAGCAGCGCAAGCGCTTGAATCGTACCGGGAAAGTAGCGGCTCTTGACGAGCGAGCGAATCAGCGGCCGACGCAGGAGATCGAGAGGGTGTCGTGTGGCTGAAATAGCGGTCATGCTCCCACCTCGCAATGGCGCGCCGCGACGAAGGAACAGGCAGAGGTGGCCCGCCGATAGCGCGTCGCGGCCGGACGCAACATACGCGGGAATACCTATGCCTATATCGTAATACCTATCACTTACGAACAGAATTACATAGCCCTGGGCGCCGTGCCATCCGTTGGTCAATTCCCCTATTCTCGCTACACTTCCCCGATTCCAAATTTGTAGATTCTAATCCCTAGTACGCACGGAGGCAGGTCATGGCATTGGCGATCCCCAGCATGTTGCTGAAGCAGTTGCACACCTTTGGCAGTCTGAGCAACACCGACGATGGCGTGCAGTTCTCGGTCAAGAACCGCCTCAGCGATGCCAAGCTGACCGGCCTGACCGGTCTCAAGTTCGACGGCTATGAAGTCCCGGCCGACTCCATCTTTCTGCGGCTGGAAAATGGGACGCTGCTGACGCCGGCCCAGCTGGCCGCCAATCCAATCGACTTCCCGCTGCGCCGCACGCTTGACGTCGTGGCCGCCATCGACCCGCTGCCCATCGGCAAGCACGAGATCGAGATTCGTTTCGAGTCGGAGCCGTTCGGCAAGCTGAAGCTGAAGGTCGACGACAGCATCACCGAGGAGCGGCCGAAGACCGTCCACATCCCGCGCGACACGGCCGACGACTACAGCGAGAGCGCCATCAAGGCCCGCCAGCGCTTCGTCGAGGAGTTCACCGGGGCGAAGATGGAGCACACCGCCGCCTACTCCTTCGATCCCCACATCGCCGCCGGCAACGCCGAGCACTTCACCGGCGTGGCCCAGATTCCACTGGGCTTCGCCGGGCCGATCACTATCCTCGGCGAGCACGCGCAGGGCGAGTTCATCATCCCCCTGGCGACGACCGAGGGCACGCTGATCGCCTCCTACAATCGGGGCATGAAAATCCTCAACCTCTCCGGTGGCGTCACCTGCACCGTCATCGGCGACTCGATGCAGCGCGCGCCGGTGTTCGTCTTCGACAACGCCCGCGAGGCCAGCCGTTTCGTGCGCTGGGTGGAGGCCAACATGGCCGAGGTGCGCGAGCACGCCGAAGCGACCTCCAGCATCGCCAAGCTCCAGTACATCGACTACTACCTGGCCTCGAAGCTGGCCTATCTGCGCTTCAACTTCAGCACCGGGGACGCGGCGGGACAGAACATGGTCGGCCGCGCCACCTTCGCCGCCTGTAGCTGGATCCTCGACAACT
>CAZSOD010000092.1:0-13514 GCA_964608255.1 uncultured Ardenticatenaceae bacterium | reverse complement strand
ACGATCTCCTCGCCCCGCGCCTCCAGGTAGCGCCGGAGCCCGCCGGTGACGGCGGCCGTCATCAGGTCGTTGATCGTCGCCCCCGTCGCCCGGCGCATGGCCTTGACTTCGCCGAGCGGCAGCGGCCGCGACCAGGTCGCCCGCTTGGCCACCCCCAGCTTGCCCTTGTAGACCGTAGGCGGGTCGGGCGCGCGCAGCACCAGCTTGGTCAGGGCGTGGGTGTAGTCGGAGCCCTGCTCGGCCAGCTGCCGCAGCCGGTCGTTGTTCAGGTAGGACTCCAGCCCCTCGATGAGCGCTCGCCGGCCAATGCTGACGCTCTTGCCCGCCAGCCACGCCGAACGCAGTTGCAGCGCCTCCCACGAGCCGGACAGGCCGCCGGCAGCCTCCGCCGGCTCGGCCGCCACCGCGCCGTTGGCCGGGGCGGGCGGCAGCGCGCCGGGAATCATCTCCGTCAGCGCCAGCAGCACACCGACCAGGGCCATGCCGTCGGCCATGGCGTGATGGAGCCGGACGATGAGCGCGCCGCCGTCCCGCTTCCCGTCCGGGCTGTAGCCGTCGACGACGTGCATCTGCCACAGCGGCTTGCTGAAATCGAGCGACGTGGACATCAGATCGCTGACCAGTTGCTGCAGCGCGGCCTTGTCGCGCGGGTGGGGCAGGCCAATACGATGGAGGTGGGCGCCGATGCTGAAGTGCGGGTCTGCCTCCCAATAAGCCGGCGCAAAGGGCAAGCGCGGCCGCGCCACCCGCTGCCGGAAGCGGTCGAATTGGAGCAACCGCGTCTCGATCAGGCCCCGCAGGTAGGCCATGTCCAGCGGCCGGGGAAACGTCAGCACGCCCGTAACCATCATCAGGTTGGTCGGGTCTTCCATCTTCAGCCAGGCGGCGTCGACGTTGGAGAGGGGCGTAATGGCGCGTTCGGTCACGAATTGTTTCCCTTCCTAAATGGCGAGGCCATCGGAGTATACGGCAGGTCCGGCAGGGGGTCAAAGAGCGACCGGCCGCGCCCGCTCATCGACGGCTGGCCTCCATCTTGCTAAACTATCGCCCATGCTCCACCATCACGAACTGGCGGCCGCCGTCCGCGCCGCCCTCCTTGCCGCGCAGGCGGACGGCACGCTGCCGGCATTCGACCTGCCTGAAATCGCCGTCGAGCGCCCGCGCGAGACGACCCACGGCGACTACGCCACGGCCGTCGCCCTGCAATTGGCCCGCCCGGCGCGCATGGCCCCGCTCAAGATCGCCCAGGCCATTGCCGACCATCTCGAACGGCCGGATTATCTGGGCGACGTAACCGTCGCCCCGCCCGGTTTCATCAACTTCCGCCTGTCTACGGAGTGGCTCCAGACGCTACCGGAGCGCATTCTGGCCGATCCGGCGGCGTTCGGCCGCTTTGAGCTCGGTCGCGGCCAGCGGGCGCAGGTCGAGTGCGTCAGCGCCAACCCGACCGGGCCGATCACCCTCGGCCGCACCCGGGGGGGCGTCATCGGCGACACGCTCCACCGCGCGCTGGAAGCCGCCGGCTACGACGTGACGATGGAGTACTACTACAACGATGCCGGGCGGCAGGTCACCCTGCTGGGCGAGTCGGTCAAGGTGCGCTACTTGCAGCAGCTCGGCCAGGTGGCCGAGCTGGCCGACGAGCACTACCAGGGCGAATACATCGCCGACCTGGCGCGCGACCTGATCGCCGCACACGGCGATGCCCTGGCCGACATGCCGGCCGACACCTTCGCCGAATACGCCCGCGACCGCATCTCGCGCCAGCAAAAGGAGACGCTGGCCCGAGTGGGCATCGTTTTCGATGTCTATTACCGGGAGGAGAGCCTCTACGAGACGGGCAAGGTTTGGGAGTGCCTGGAGACGTTGCAGGAGCGCGGCTACGTCTACGAGAAGGACGGCGCGCAGTGGTTCCGCTCAACCGAGTTCGGCGACGACAAGGATCGCGTTGTCGTCAAGGCCACCGGGGAACCCACCTACCGGCTGCCCGACATGGCCTATCACTACGACAAAAAGCTGCGTGGCTTCGACCTGGTCGTGGACATCTTTGGCCCCGACCACCACGCCACTGCGCCACAGGTGCTCATGGGCGTGAAGGCGCTCGGCTATGACCCCGCCTTCGTCCATACCTTGCTGCACCAGATCGTTACCCTCGTCCGCGGCGGCGCGCCAGTGAAAATGAGCACACGGCGTGGCCTTTACGTCACGCTGGACGAACTGGTGGATGAGGTCGGCGCCGACCCGATCCGCTATTTCATGATCTCTCGCTCAGCCAACAGCCCGATCGACTTCGATCTCGATCTGGCGGTGGAGCATTCCGATAAGAACCCGGTCTATTACATCCAGAATGCCCACGTGCGCTGCGCCGGCATTTTCCGCCGGTGGGCCGAGGCGGGGCTGCCGGACGACGCCGACGAGGGCGCCGATCTGAGCCTGCTGGAGCACGAGCGCGAACTGGCCTTCCTGCGCAAAGCGCTGGAACTGGGCGACGTGCTGGAGACGGTGGCAACGCTCTACGAGCCCCACCGGCTGGCCTTCTATGCCTATGACCTGGCGGCGCTCTTCCACCCGACCTACGAGGAGTGCCGCGTGCTCCATAGCGACGTGCCTGAGCCGCTGCGACGGGCGCGGCTGCGCTTCTACCGCGCGGCCGCGGCGGTCTTTGGGCGCGTCCTCGACCTGATGGGGATGAGCGCGCCGGAAGTCATGTAACCCCGGGCGCGGGAATGGCTATGAGCGAGAAACAATCAGCCCACCCACTGAACCGCGCGCCGAACGGCGGCCCGTCCGCTCTGCCGGGCGATAAGGCGCACTACTCTATCGTCGTTTACGACAAGCAATCCATCGAGGCCCACGAGTGCCAGGGGATTGACGCCCTGCTCGGCTCCATCGACCCCAATCGCATCAATTGGATCACCATCCGCGACGTTCACGACGAGGACGAGATAACCCGCCTGCTCGACGCCTTCCACGTCGATCCGGTCGTGCTGGCCGAGATTCTGGACGAAAGCCGGATGCAGTTCGATACGGAATTTGAGAACTGCCTCTACCTGGAGTACACCGTCCCCTACCTGGACACGGAACGCCACATACTGGAGCCCAGCAGCGGCGCCTTCGTGCTGGGCAGCAACTTCGTCATCCTCTACGAACACCACGTCCACGGCCTCTTCTCGCGCACGCGCCGCCGCGCCACGAGCGGCCAGACCAAGGTCCAGCAGTACGGCCCCGACTACCTGCTCTATCTGCTATTGCGGGCGGTGATCGTTGAGCACTACCAGATGAGCTTCAAGCACCTGACAATGGAACTTGAGAGACTGGAAGACCATGTGCTGGCCGGCCAGGGGCGCGAAGGCGTCTACCGCGACATACTCTTCATGCGCGAGGAGATCAAGCCGTGGAATGAACCCCTGCTGGAACTGGAAGAGTTCCTCGAGGTCGTGAAGGATGCCGAATCGAAGTTCATCACCGCGGAAGTGGCTCGCTACTTCACCAAATCGCTCTTTCGCGAAATCGATAGCCTGTTGACCTATTATGATCGGCTGCGCGGCTACATGACGGAGATCATGAGCCTGCATATGGGCAACATCGAGCGCAATACCAGCCGCGTCAACCAGTTGCTCACGGTCATCGCCACTATCTTCTTGCCCATCACGTTCATCGCCAGCATCTACGGCATGAACTTCACCTACATGCCTGAACTGAAGCAGCCCTGGGGCTACCCCGCCGTTCTCACGCTCATGGCCGTTGTAGCGATCAGCCTCATCGTCTTCATGAAGCGACGGCGGTGGTTCTGAGTAGCTACGAGCTACGAGTGAAGAGAGCAGTCGGCCGCCGGCAAGGCTTCCCCCTGCGCTCCCGCCCCCTCGCTTCGCTGCGCTCCATCCCGGCCAACCATGACCGCCGCCCCCGCCACGCTCTCGCTTAGCCATGTCACAAAACGGTATCGCGAACTGGAGGCCGTCAGCGACGTAACCCTGGCGGCGCGGCCGGGTGAGGCGCTGGGCTTCCTGGGGCCCAACGGCGCGGGCAAGACGACCACCATCCGCATCCTGACCGGCTTCCTGCGCCCCTCGGCGGGCAGCGTCCAGCTCCTCGGCCGCGTCCTGTTCGCCGGCGGCCGCGCCGATGCGCGCGCCGCCCTGCTGGCCCGTCGCGACCTCGGCTACGTGCCCGACGTCGCCGGGCTGGACGCCGCGGCCACCGGCGTGTGGTTGCTCGACGATCTGGCCCGGCTGCAGGGGCGACCGCCCGTTGACCGGGCCATGCTCATTGATGCACTGGAGTTGACCACCCGTGACTTGCGCCGGCCGATGGGCCGCCTCTCGCGCGGCACACGACAGAAGATCAATATCGTTCAGGGGCTGCAACACCGCCCCGAGGCGATCATCCTCGATGAGCCAACCGAGGGGCTTGACCCGCTGGCCAAGCGAGCGCTCTTCCGCCTGCTGGAAGAGGCCCGGGCGCGCGGCGCAACCATCTTCTTTTCCTCCCACATCCTCAGTGAGGTCGAGGGCCTGTGCGATCGGGTGGCGCTCATTCGCCGCGGCCGGCTGGTGGCGGTAGATGAGATCGCCGCGCTGCGCGCCCATCTGGGCCGTCGCGTTGCGATCCTGCCCCACGAGGGAATCGACCTGGATGCCGAGCTGGCAACCCTGCCGGGCGCGGGCCACGTTGTCCGGCGCGACGGCCGCTGGCAATTTGTCGCCGCCGATCTGCCCGCGCTGCTGGCCCTTCTGGCGCGCCTGCCCGTGCGCGACGTCACCATCGAGCCGCCATCGCTCGAGGAAGTCTTCCTGAGCTACTATCGCGATGAGGTAGAAGCATGAGCGCGGCCTTGCTGGTGGCCCGTTCCACGCTGCGCCGCAAGTGGCTGTCGCTGGCCGGCTTTGCCGTGGCGGCGGCCTTCTTCCAGGCCCTTGTTGCCGTCAGCTTCCCGGCTATCGGCGGCATGGAAACCGTCACCAGCGTCGTGGCTACCTTCCCACCCGGACTGCGCAGCCTGCTCAAGCTGGCCCCCAACCTGCAAGCCGGGTTCGGTCTCGTCGATTACCTGGCCTTCACCTGGTTCCACCCCGTGTTCCTCGGGTTGGGGTCGGCGTTTGTCGTCGGCCGCGCCGCGGACGGGCTTGCGGGCGAGATCGAGCGCGGCGCCGTCTACTTGACGCTCAGCCGTCCGGTGACTCGCCGCGCCTTCGTCAGCGGCAAGGCGCTGGAGATGTTTGCCGGGGCGGGCGTGTTCGTCTTGGCCGGCTGGCTGGGCATGGTCGCCGGCGCGGCCGTCGCCGGGCTAGGACCTCTGCCGCTGGGCGGCTACTTGCTGGCGGCGCTGGTGGCGTGGCCGCTGTTCGGCGCGCTGGGGGCCGGCGCGCTGGCCATCTCGGCCGCCCTCAGCCGCGGCGGCGCGGCCGGCGGCCTGGGGTCGGCGTGGACGCTCATCGCCTTTGTCCTCGACGTGATTCCCGCTATCGCCACCTCGGCCGCCGCCTGGCTTAACCCGTGGCACCACTATTTCCCGCAGGCGATTGTCGCCAGTGGCCGGCTGCCCTGGCCGGGGCTGCTGGTTTTGCTGGCGTGGTGCGGCCTGGGAACGGCCGCCGCTGTCGTCCTGTTTGAGCGCCGCGACCTGGCCTGATGGCCCGCGGCCGCTCGCGCTCCCCGCTCGTAGTCAGCGCTTTAGCGCGTTCTTCAAGCTCACGCCAAAGCGCTGGACTACGAGCGAAAAATAGAGAAAGACGAGCTACTGCTCCGCCACTTCCAGCCGCAACACTTCCTGCCCCGCGGCATTGCGGAAGATGACCAGCGTGTTCGTGATCAGTTCGTAGGTCGCCGCAGCGCGCAAGGCATCATAAAAGGCCGCTTCCTGCTCCATCAAACCCGGCGGCTCGGCGCAGAGGGTGTTGGTGCCGGCGATCTCGCTGATGCTGACGTTGCCGTTGGCCGCCCCACCGGAGACGCTGTAGCGGCCGTTGAAGGTATTGCAGCCGCCGGAGCCGTTTAACTGGCCGTCGCTGCTGAAGGCGACGGTCAGGCTCGAGCCTTCCAGCACCGTGTTGTTGTTCAACGCCGTCACCGCATAGCGGTTGTTGGCCAGCGGGTTCACCTGCTGCGCCTCGCTTACCTGGACCGACTGGGTGCGCGAGGTCGACTGGCCATTGGCCGCGCTGGCGACAAGCTGGTAGGCGTAGGTTGCCGGGTATTGCAGGCAATCCTGCGCCGTGCCGACCAGATTGGCGTTGTCCAGCACCAGCACGTTGTTGCGCAACAGCCGCACCAGCGCGGTCGCCCCGCTCGTGCTCCAGGCGATCTGGATGCACTGGCCGGCCTGAATCTGCGACGGCAGGACGGTGAACGTGTCGATGATCGGCTGGCTGGGCACGGCCGTGGGCACGGGCGTGGCCGTCGCCGGACTGACGACGGTAACGTACTTCAAGCCCTGGCTCGTGCCGCCGGGACCGGCGGCCACAAGCTTGTACTCGATGACCGTCGGCGCGCCGGTGCAGTCCTGCGTGTTGCCGCGCGACGGGGCGTTGTCCCAGATGACGCGATACTGGTTGCTGAGCGTCACGCGCGTGATGCTACCCTGCACGTCCCACTGCAACTGGACGCATTGCCCGACCGTTAGTTGCGGCGGCGCGGCCACAAAGTTGGCGATAGTCGGCGCGTTGACATTCGGCCGCACCGTGATGGCAACCTGCCGCTCCTCGACCGCGCCGTTGGTGTATACGGCGCGCAAGTAGAAAGTGGTCGAGTTGGCCGGGCACGACTGCCGCGCGCCCTGGGCCGCGACCAGGCTGTTCTGCCACGCCTCGCCCACGGCATAGAAGTAGACGGCCTGCGCCCCCGAGACGGTCCAGGTAAAGTTTACGCACTCGCCTTGCAAGATGTTGGTGCGGTCAACCCGGAAATCCATTGCCGCCGAGGGGGTCTGTGTCGGCTGCGGCGTGGCCGTCGCCGCCGCCGGCACGGTGATGCCGACCCAGATGCGCGCGCCGAAGGGCTGGTTCTGGGCATCCACCATCTGCCAGATGCCCTGATAGACGCCAGGAGCCAGGGGAGCGACGAGGTTGACGAAGATGTCGTACTGCTGGCCGGGCTGGATGAAGGCCTGAACGGCCGCGGGCTGGCCGCCCATGCTGGCCGCCGGCGTGTTGCCGCTGACAAAGACCAGCCGGTAGGCCGTGGTCCACGAACAGGTGCCGCTATTCTGGATGCGCCAGCCCTTGCTAAACGGCTGACCGGGGCTCATGGGCGGCGGCGACTGCATATTGTTGTCGTCGAGGTTCAGGTCGGCGACGAAGCGCATGCCGTTGACGCAGGGCGCGGTCGTCGGCGCGACCGGCGGCGCGGTCGGCTGCACGACGGGGGTCGCGGTGGGCGCGGGCGGCGTGATGATGCTGCCGGGCTCGACGTTGAGGTACAGTTGCGCCAGTTGGGCAATGCGCCCCTGGTTCTGCAACTGCAAGAGTGCGGCGTTGATCTGGTTGCGCAGCGCGTCGGCGCCATTGCGCACAGCGATGGCGTAACGCTGGGGGTTCAACCCGCGGCCGACCAGCCTGACGCTCCCTTGCGCCACCGAGGCCCGGGCCGCCTGGAAGTCAACGATGGTCAGGTCGAGCCGCTGCTCCCGCAAATCGCGAATCGCGGCCTCGGCCGTCTCGTAGACGAACAGGTTGCCCGGCGCGCTCAGCCCGGAGGCGATCAAATCCTGTTCCAGCCACGTCTGGTAGACGCTGCCCCGCTGGACGCCAACGCGCCGCCCGGCCATGTCCGAAAGGGCGCCGACGCCCGTGATGGTCGAATTGGCGTTAGCCAGAATACCTTCCTCGCCCACCCAGTAGACGTTGGTGAAATCAGCCAGGTTCTCGCGTTCCGGCGTCACCGAGATGGCGGCGATCGCCATATCGACCTGCCCCTGGCTAACCGCGCTGAAGAGGCTATCGAAGGCCATATCGCGCACTTCTGTCTGCACGCCCAACAGGCTGGCGACGTCGCGGGCAATGGCTATATCGAAGCCGTCGGGCTGAAATTGCTGGTTGCGATAGCTGAACGGCGGATTGTCGAGCGAGGTAGCTACCACCAGGCGGCCCGAGGAGCGAACGCGTTCCCAGGAATTGTCGGCGATGCCGGGCGAGGATGTGGGCGGCAGGGCGCTGCCGTTGCCGCCGTCAGGCGCGAGGAACAGGTAGACCAGGAGGGCGATGACTACGCCGGCGACGAGGAGCAGCGCGATCAACAGGATGCTCGTCCAGTTGCGCGAGGGCGGCGGCTCGGCGATCGCGTAGGTCTGCGTGGGCGGCTCGACGTCGTAGACGCGCGTTTCGTCGCTATAGAGGGCGGGCTCCCCACCAGGTACGGGATCGCCGTCTTCGAGGTAGTCGCGGTCGTCTGCCATGCGGGCCTCCTTACACGCCGCGCGAACGAAACGCAGCGCCATAGTATAGTTTATGTCGCCCTGCTATCCGTTGGCAATAGGCAGTTTAGGGCTTGCCGGCCCACGCCCCTGCGCTTCGCCCCTCGCATTGCGCCGCGGCGCCCGCCCGGAACCGCTCGATAGCGCTCGCCTACGGGCCGGCCAGCGCCTCGAACGTGAGTTGCCCACGGCCGCTGCGAACGGTCAACTGCTGCCCGTCGACGGTGTAGCCGGAGGCAGAACTCAGCACCAGCCGGTAAAGTTGCTCCTGCTCCATGAGGCCAGGCGGCGCGGCGCAGAACTGGGGCGCACCGCCGAGCTGGCCGACTGACAGGCCGGTGCCGTTGGTCAGGTAGCCGGTGGTATAGCTGTTGCAGCCAGACGAGCCGCTCAGGTTGCCGCTGTCGCCGAACACGGCCGTAATCTCCGTGCCCGGGATGATCGTCGCGCCGTTGAGGTCTACCAGCCGCCAGCCGCCCACGAGACTGGCCGGGGGCGAACCGACGGTGACCGAGGCTTGCTGAAAAGCGGTGCGGCCGTCGGTATCGGCGGCCTGCACGCGATACGTGTAAGTCCCGGCCGCGCTCAAACAGTCGTTGACACTGCCCGTGAACAGGGCGAAATCGAGTACGACAATGCCGTTGCGCAAAATCTGCACTTGCGCCGCGTTGCCGCCCACGCTCCACGAGACGGTCACGCACTGGCCCGGATTTATCTGGCCCGGGTTTACGGCAAAGGCGTTGATGACCGGCGGCTGAACGCCAGGCGGCGGCGTTGGCGGCACAGGCGTTGCCGTGGCTTGCGGCGGCGATGTTGGCGGCGGCAAGACGCTGACGTTTTGCTGGCCGCGGGCCGGGCCGCCGGGGCCGGACGCCTCTATGGCGTAGACGGCCTCACCCACCGGCGGGCAATCGCGCGAAGTGCCATTGAGCGGCGCGCCGTCCCACAAAACCCGGTCGTTACGCGTCACGAGCACATTACCCACGTCTCCGCTGACCCGCCAACGCACGTCCACGCACTGCCCAGCCGCGATCTGGAAGCTCGGCGTAAGGGTGAAAAAAACGATAGCGGGCGCATTTGGCGCGGGCTGAACGTCAACGCGGATGGAGCGGATGTCGGTTGTGCCGTCGGTGGCGACTACGCGCAGGTCGTAGGTCGTCGTCGCGTTGGGACAGACGGCCTGACTGCCGCTCGCGGCCGCGCCGTTGAGCTGCCACGGTTCGCCCTGGGCGCTAAAGTAAACCTGCGCCGCGTTGGTCACGGCCCAGGTAAAGGTCGCGCACTCACCGGCGCGGATGCTGTCGCGGTCAACGGCGAAGCTGACGCCGGGCGAAGGCGCAGCCGTCGGTTCCGGCGTGGGCGTGGCCGCTTCGACGACAGCGACGCCCACCCCCAGGCGGTCGCCAAAGAGCAGCCCGTTGGGCGCGCGCAGCGACCAAAAGCCCTGATGCACACCCGGCGCGAGCGGCGCGACAAGGTCGACGGCTATGTCCACACTCGCCCCGGGCGCGACACGCTCCGGGAGCGGCGTCGCCTGCCCGCTCATCCGGCCCGCGGGTGTATTGCCGCCGGCGGGCACGAGCAAGTAGCCGTTGTTCCACACGCACGTGCCGACGTTCTGGACGCGCCACACTTTCTGGAAGGCCTCGGCGGGGGCCACGGGCTGCGGGGCGCGCATATTGTCGTCGTCGAAGGTAATGTCTTCGACCAGGGTCATGGCGTCGATGCAACCGGAAGCGGGCAGGACGGCGCGGGCTGTCGGCTGCGGGGCGACTGGCGTCGGTTCCGGCGCGGGCAGGGCAGTTAACTCGGCCGCCGCCAGGTCCAGGTAACGCGCCGCCAGATCGTCCAGCGCGCCCTCGGCTTCCAGCGCGGCCAGGGCCTCGTTTACCGGGTTGAGCAGCGTCGATCCTTTGGCCAAAGCGACGGCGAACCGCTCTTCGTTCAGATCGCGGCCGACGAGGGCCAGCTCGCCGTCAGCCGCGGCCGCCTCCAGCGGCAGCCGGTCGGCGATGAACACGTCGGCCCGCCCGGCGCGCAGGTCGGCGATGGCCTGCTCGGCCGAAGTATAGACCAGCAGGTTGGCCGCCGGCAGGATGCCCGTGTCGACGGCCGCGCCTTGCAGCCACGTCTGGAACACCGACCCGGCCTGCACGGCCACGCGCCACGGGGCCAGGTCTTCGACCTTGTTAACGAGGATGGGCGAATCGGCGCGGGCCAGCGCCGCGTCCTGGCTGATGTAGTAGACGCTGGAGAAATCGACCAGCCCCTGCCGCGCCTCGGAAACGGAGATGGCGGCGATGGCGGCATCGATCTGTCCCACCTGGAGCGCGCCGCCCAGGCCATCGAAAGCCATGTCGTTGAACTCGACGGCCACGCCCAGCCGCTCGCCGATGAGCCGGGCCAGAGCCACGTCGTAGCCGTCGAGTTGGAAGTCGTCGGTATAGTAGGCAAAGGGCGGGTAGTCGGCCGACGTGCCGACAACGAGCCGCCCCCGCTCGCGGACGGCGGCCCAGGCGTCGGCCGCGGGGCCGGGCGTGGGCTCGGGCGGCGCGACGGCTGTCGGAGCCAGGGTCGGCGTTGGCGCGCCGGCCGGCAGGCGCCCGCAGGCGATGAGTTGCAGGAGCAGCAGCGCGAGCGCCACCGCGGGGACGCAACGGTAGAGGCGGATAGTAGCAGCCATGGATCACCTCTTGAGAGCGAAGCCGTACCGCCCCATCAGGCCCGGGAGCGCGCCGCATGGCGCAGCGCGGGGCAACGCAAAAACGCAAGGGCGTCAGGAAAAGCCTGTCCCTTGTATCCCTGCGCTGGATGCGGCGCGGGTTGGCGCTCCGCGCCTGCGTCCTGAGGCGCGACGTGCGGGCTTTGTAGTCCAGCGCTGGCGCGCCTTCTTCCAGAACGCGCGCCAGCGCCGGACTACCAACACCTCGGCGCAGCTCTCCGGCCGGCCGCCGGGTGGGCGTCAGGCCGTCAGTCGCGTCCCCTAGGCCGCCTTGACCTGCGCCGCCGCGTCGTCGGCTGCGTCAGCCGCCTGTTCGGCCGCTGTCTCGGCCCGGTCGGCCGCGGCCTCCACGCGCGCTTCAGCGTGGTCGCCCAACTCCTCGACACGCTCCTCGAACGTACCCTCGACCACCTTGTCCGCCAGCATGCGGTAGCCGACGTACAGCGGCACGATCTGGTACAGGGCGAACCAGGCCAGCAAGCCCGTAACCACCAACTTAATCATATTGAGGTTGGCGTTGATCTGGTTCCGCGTGTTTTCCAGCGAGGCGGCCGTCTGGTCGAGCACGCCGATGTACTGGTCCAGAAGCGGGATGTACTGCTCGACCGTCGTGTTGATGCCGGTGATGTTGCCCGACAGTTGGTCGACGTTGGCGCTGATGGCGCCCAGGTTCTGGGTTGCTGTGTTCAGGTTGGCCTGCATGCTCCGCAACTGGTCGGGCAAGTCCACAAGGCTGCCGCCGACCTGCAGCACGGCCTCGTCGAACGGCGTCTTCGGATTATAGTCAACGCCCAGGTCGAAACTAATCGGCACGCCCAGCACCGCGCGCTCGATCTTCAGGTCGCTAAGCTTCAGCAGCGTTGTGTCGATGGTTCCGGCAATGCCGGCCAGGTTGGGAATCGCGGCGTTCACGGCGTCCAGGCTGCCGGGGACTGTCTCCGTCGTCAGGCCGGTCACCTGTTCCAGCAGCGGCTGCGTGTCGGACAGGGTTGTCGCCAGGTTGGCGGTGGTGTCGGTGACAGTGGTCAGCGTGCCACCAACCTCATTAAGCGTGGCCTTCACGTTTTCAAGGCTGGCGGTGGTCGTGCCAACCGTCGTCCCCAACAGATCGACGGCCGAATTCAGGCCGCCAACGGTGACGTCGATGGCCTGGTTGGCAAAGTAGGCCCCGGCGCCGGCGATCAGCAGGCCAACAATGCCCACGATGAGCATCAGGATGCCGATGATTCGACGGAAGATGGACATGATGGTTCCTCCTTGGCGAGCGGGCCTGTGCCTGGCGCGATGAATGCGCCAGCGCCGGCCGGAAACCGGACGAAGCCGGGGTGCTATCAACGCCGCCCCGACTTCGCCGGTACTGGGCTTAGCGGCGCTGTTCGCGCAGCAGGTCGCGGATCTCGGCCAGCAGTTTTTCCTCGACGGTCGGGACCGGGACTGGCGGCGCGGCCGCGGGTTCGGCCTTCTTGCGGTTCAACGAGCGGATGATCAGGAACAACACGAAGGCGATTAACAGGAAGTTGACAATCGCCTGGATGAAGTTGCCGTAGGTGATCTGCGCGTCGCCCACAGTAATGGCCAGGGTCGTGAAATCGATGCCGCCCAGCAGCGCGCCGATGATCGGCATGATAATGTCGTTCACGAGCGAGTTGACGATGGCGGTGAAGGCCGCGCCGAGGATGACGGCGACAGCCAGGTCGATTACGTTACCGCGATTGATAAAATCTCGAAACTCCTTCAACATAATCTGAATACCTCCTTAACAGGTCGCCCGAAGGCGATACAAAGATAAGGCAGGCCGTTACCACGAGGGGCCGGCCCGCCGACAACACTACTTCGGCTCGTCCAGCAAATCCATGAAGTCGGGGCCGCTGTCCTTTTTGGACGCCTTCTTCTTGCGCGGTTTAGTCGCCGTTTCGCTCGCGCCGGCGTTCGTCTTCTTGGCCCTCGTCTTCCTGGCCGATGCCTTCCTGGGGGCGGGCTGCGGCGAGCCGGCCTGTTCGGCCATGAGCCCCATCGCCTGTTGCAGGCCGGTAATGGCTTCATCCTCGCTGACGCCCATCTGGGCCGACAGGCGGGAAGCGACGCCGCTGGAGCGGATGAAATCGGGATCGTGCAGGCTATTCACGTCCACGCTGCGGCCGCTCTGCTTCTTGGCCGCCGCGGAGGTCAGCAGGCCGATCGCGCCCATCATGAGCATGTTCGCCATCTGCGGCGAGATGCCCAGTTTCTTGGCCAGCGTGTCGGCGAATGGCAAAGTCGCGCCGCCACCGCCGCCGAAGGTCGTCGGCGCGCCGCCGCCTAATAGGCCGCCGAGCAGCGCGCCCAGCCCGCCGCCCTGACTGGCTGGCGCGCCGCCACCGCCCAACAAGCCGCCGAGCAGAC
>CAZSOD010000091.1:0-13537 GCA_964608255.1 uncultured Ardenticatenaceae bacterium | reverse complement strand
CGGCCGCACTGCGGGTGGCGCTGGTCGATGATGTTGCCCGTCTCCGGGTCCAGCCCGCCCCACAGGCTAAGTGGCGCGTCGAGGACCAGAGCCGGGGCGGCGGCGCGGCCGGGGACGAGGACACGCGGAGTGACGAGTGATGACTGACGAGTGACGAGTGCGGCTGGAGTGGTCAGTTCGGAACCGTTTTGCAACTGACCTACTGAATACTGGCCCACTGAATACTCCTCCCCCGCTCCCCAGCTCCCCCGCTCTCCTGCCCATAGAGACTCATCGCGCCACACCTCGCCCACCGCCGCCGACCGCACGCACTCCTCCAGGCTACCGTACACCACCTGCAGGCCGATGTTGCCGGGCGAGTAGTGGGCGAACTTGCCGGAGTTGGTCATAAGCACCCCTTCGCGGGCGCGGACGATGGGCGTGACGACGACGCAGGTATCGACAATGACTTGCACCCTGGCGGCGCGTAGCCGTTCCAGCCAGCCGCGCTGTTGCAGCGCGGCGAAGACGAGCCGGTGGGTGCAAGCGATGAACTCCACCTCCGGCCGCGGTGGGGATTCCTCCACCAAGGGCAGTAGCCGGGCGAACTCGTCGAGCGAAAAGTGGGGGCTACCCAGGGCGACGACGTTGATGGGCCCGTCAGGCGCGGTGGAGAGGACGCCCAGCTCGGCCCGCAAATCGTCGAGCGTCACGTCGACGATCGCCTCAGGCGGCCGACCCTGGAAGGCGGCGTCCAGCGTCGGCGCTTCCGGCGTGACGCCGGCGACATGGAAGAGGGCCACCCCACCCGAAGACGCCGCCGCCGCACCCAGCGCCTTGAGCTGGTCTTCGGTCGTGTCCGGCCGCAGGCCGTCGATCACCGGGATTCTCGTCCCCGTCCGCGCCCCCAGCCAGTAGCCGAGCACCGGGAAAAGCACGTCTTCGCGCAGCAGGCGGTCGGGGATGCCCGTCAGCCGGAAGAGGATCTGGCCGCGCCGGTTCGCCACGTGGTGGAGGCCGACGTCGGGCGCGCGGCCGGTGATGGCGCAGCAGATGTCGATGAAATCGCCGTAGCGGTTGGTGCGCGCGCCCAGAACGGAGTTGGCGAAGACGATGGCGTTGCTCTCGGCCCAGGCCACCTGCGCGCCGAGGGCGGGCCGGTGCATGGCCTGGTAGGGGGCGCAGGTGAAGGTTGGCCGGCAACCCATCGCCTCGTAGGCCTGCATCATCCGCGTCGCCCACTGTCCGACCTGCGCCGTGCCGCGAAAGACCTCTGGGTGGATGAGGTCCATCGCCCCGACGTTGAGCGTCGTGGGCACAACCACGCGCGCCCCGCCAGCGGCCAGCCGCTCGGCGAACTCCAGCCCGGAATAGCCGTGGTAGAGGCAGCCGTCGATGTGGGCCGATTCGATATCGAGCAGCCGGGCCGCGCCGTAGACGCCGGCCATCGTCGTCAGGATGCGCATCGCCATGCGCGTGGCTTCGCCCATCTCGCCAGCCAGCATGGCCTCATCGCGCTCGGTCAGGTGCAGTTGGTGGTCATCCATGTTTGCTCTCTCCCGCAGGCGATCATTGTACTGCCTCCGCCAGCGCCCGCAAGAAGCGCCGCATTAGAGGGGGCAGCGAGGGCGCGGAGCGCGCCGAGTCTTTGCAAGCTTGTGGTTGCTTCTTCTCGCCGCTTGTGACAGAAAGCGCAATATTGACAGGGGACGTGCCCGGCCCTTATACTGCCTGCTTGTCCGCGCTTCACCCCGCATGGCCTGGTTTCATCGAAGTCACACCGAACTGAACAGTCTTTGGTCATCTCATGGCCTGTCGCCGGGTGGACCCAGGCTGTATGCTGCATGCCACCGTTAGGCACAGTCGCATAAAGGCCTGCGCCGGACACCGCCTGTGATACCCGTCTCATGGGCATTCTTGTTCACCCGTTTTGGAGGTCAGCATGAGTCAGAATCGAGTTCGAGGGATGGTTCTGCTGTTTCTGTTGTTTGTCATGGTAGCGCTCACCGCGCTAGTCGCCGCTCAGGAAGCGCCGCGCGCCAGCCAGTACATACCGGTCGCGACAGGACTGGATAGCCCGCGCCACCTGGACTTCGGCGCGGACGGTGCGCTCTACGTGGCCGAGGCCGGCTCGGGCGGCGCGCAGTGCGTCCCCGCCGGTGAGGACCAGCGCTGTATCGGCTCTACGGGAGCCATTACCCGAATTGCCGGCGGAACGGCAACGCAACTGGTGGACGATATGGTCTCCGTCGCCCTGGAGGACGGGAGCGACGCCGTAGGTCCGCACGATGTTGCCTGGGACGGCGCGGGCAACCTGATGGTGATCGTCGGCCTGGGCACGGACCCCGGCATCCGCGGCGCGGGCGGGCCCTTCGGCGCGATCAGCGAGAACCTGGGACAGTTGGTGCAGGTAGCGGCCGATGGTTCGTGGACGAACGTCGTGGACGTGTCGGCCTATGAGTCGGCCGAGAATCCTGACGGTGGAGCGATCGACAGCAACCCCTACGCCCTAGCCCGCGTTGACGGCGGCTTCCTGGTGGCCGATGCGGGAGCCAATGCCCTGCTGCACGTAGCCGATAATGGCGACATCAGCACCGTGGCCGTGTTCCCCGACCGCATGGTGGAGTTTCCGCCTGGCAGCGGCCAGATGATCCCCATGCAAGCCGTGCCGACCAGCGTGGCCGTTGGCCCCGACGGCGCGTACTACGTCGGCCAGCTCACCGGCTTTCCCTTCCCGGTCGGCGGCGCGAACATCTATCGCGTGGTCGAGGGCGAGGAACCGGTGGTCTACGCCAGCGGCTTCACCAATATCGTCGATATCGCCTTCGACGACGACGGCAACCTCTACGTGGTGGAGATCACGAAGAACAGCCTGCTCTCCGGCGACCCGACTGGCGCGCTCATCCGCGTCGATGACGCGGGCCACCAGACGGTCATTGCCAGCAAGGGCCTGGACTTCCCCGGCGGCGTGGCCATCGGCGACGACGGCTACTTGTACGTCACCACCTGGGCCGGGCAAGGCAACGAGATCGGCCAGGTCGTGCGCATCAGCGCCGATCTGATGGTCTACCTACCGGTCATTGGCGGCGGCAGCGGCGACTGACCCCAACGCAAGGAGGGGTTGTCCCCGTGGGGACGACCCCTCCTTACTTTCGGCCGCGCCCGGCGCTAGTCCTTGCGCCGCCCTTTTGTCAGCCCGCGCAACAGGCGCAGCCGCAGGCCCTGGTCACCCTGGTACTGCGCGCCATCCAGTGACCCGGCTTTGGCCAGTTGTTCAAGCGTGATGACTGTTTGACGCAAGTCAACGTCGCTAAAGTCAGCATTTAGAACGTTAGCGTCGCTCAGGTCAGCGCGCCACATGATAGCGCCAGCGCACCGGGCACGGCTCATGTCCGCACCCTGGAACCGCACATCTTGCAGGATAGCCTTCTCAAAATTCGTATCCCACAGCAACGCTTCGCTTAAATTGGCGCCGCTAAGCACGGCCAGGCGAAAGTCAGCGTTGCTCAGGCGGGCGCCGCGCAAGTCAGCTTCCGTAAGGTTGGCGAGGCGCAGGTCGGCCGAGCGCAAGTCTACCCACAACAGCATGGCGTGGCGCAGGTCGGTTTCGCGCGCGATGGCGCGCTCCATGCGGCATTGACGGAGATCGGCAGCGGCCAGATTCGCAAGCGACAGGCAGGCGCGGGTCAGGTTGGCTCCTTGCAGCGCCGCACCGCTGAGGTTGACCTGGGTGAGATCGGCATCGGTCAGATCGACCTGACGCAGGGCAACGCCAGACAGATCGAGCCCTGCCAGCGAAATGCCCGCAAGGTTCGCGCCGCTCATGTCTTGTCCTTCGCCCAGCAGGTCGAGCACCTCCGAACGGGACAACCGCCTATCCAGCTCTTCCCAATCCGCCAACACCTCTCCCCGTCCTTGGAGCGGGCCGAGGGCGGCTACCCCGCCGCGCAAGAAGCAACGAGGCTGGCGCGTTCCCCGGCGAACGGCGCGCCTCGGCAATGATAGCCAGCCCGGCCGTTTGGGTAATATTGCCCGAACGAGAGGATAGCCGATTCCGGTATTTTCGTCACGGTGTAGGCTAAGCTTCTCGCCTACTTTTCAGCGAAAACGCCGCGCCTGCTCAAGGGAAACAACGCTCGAGAGCCGAGCGCGCCGCGTGGTAGCCGCACATGCCGTGAACGCCGCCGCCCGGCGGCGTGGAAGATGAACACAGGAAGAGGCGAGGGTTGGGCGTGGTATAGGGGTCTAGCCGGGCAACCGGGCGAGTGAAAAGTTGCCGCCAGTCCTGCACGCCGCCATTGATGTCGCCGCCAACGTAGTTGGGATTGTAGGCCTCATACTCCGCGGCATTAATGGTGTGCCGGTCGAGGATGCAATCGCGGAAGCCGGGCGCGTGGCGCTCGATCTGCGCCTCGATGGCCGCGGTCATATCGGCCGTGGCGTCGCGCGGGACATGACAGTAGGCCCACGCGGTGTGTCCAGCGCCCGCGGCGGGCACGCGCGCCGGGTCAAATAGGCTGGGTTGGGCAAACAGCACCAGCGGCGGGTTGGGCAGCTTGCCTTCCCAAATGGCTCGCTCGCCGGCCGCGATCTCCGCCAGCGTTCCGCCAATGTGGAGCGTGCCCGCGCGACAGGCCAACTCGTCCCGCCAGGGCACCGGCTGCGACAAGGCCCAATCGATCTTGAACACGCCCTGACCATAGCGGTAGCGGGCCAGCCGGCGGGCATAACTATTGGGCAGGGCATCTCGGGCGATCTCGAGTAACTGGCGCGGCGTTACGTCGAACAGAATAGCCCGGGCAGGGGGGATATCGCGCAGGGAGCGCACCCAGACGCCGGTCTGAATCTCGCCGCCCAGCGAACGCAGGTAGGCGGCCAGCGCTGTGGCGATGCTCTGCGAGCCGCCGCGGGCGAAGGGCCAGCCAATGGCGTGCGCCAGCATAGCCAGCATCAGCCCGCCGGCGGCCGTCGTCGGCTTTTCCAGCGGCACGGTGATGTGAGCGGCCATTCCGCCAAAGAGGGCGCGCGCCGCCTCGCTTTCGAACGTCCGGCGGGCCAGCATGGTCGCGGGCTGGAGCGCGTGCAGACCGAAGCGGGCCATCAGCAGCGGCCGTCGCGGCAGGCCCAGGGGACCCAGGAACTCATCGAGCAGCGCTCGCCACTCTCGCACCAGAGGCGCGAAGAGGCGACGGTAGGCCTCACCGTCGCGCCCCAACCCGGCGGCCGTCTCGTCCAGCGACTTGTGGAGGGCCACGGCGTGGCCGTCCATCAGATGCACCAGCGGCAGATCAGGAAACACCCAGTCGAGGCCGAAATCGCGCAGCGGCAGATCGTGAAAGAAGGGCGAACCCACGCCCAGCGGGTGAACGGCCGAGCATACGTCGTGGCGGAAGCCCGGCAAGGTATATTCCAGCGTCCTCATGCCGCCGCCGATGATCTTTTTGCCTTCCAGCACCAGCACTGACCGTCCGGCGCGGGCCAGCGTGACGGCGGCCGCCAGCCCGTTTGGCCCGGAGCCGACAATTACCGCATCATAGCGTTGCGCATCACTCATCAGGCTTCGCGATTCTCCGTTACTTGCCCAGCACCCGGCGCAGCATGTGGATTGGCAGGTAGAGCGTTGTCCGGATGGCCGAATTGTGCCACACGTTGAGCGCCGCCGACCAGCGCACGCGCCGGTCCAGAAGCTCGCTCTTCATCTCCACCCGCTGGCCGTAGACCCCGAAATCAGCCGCCAGCCGGGCCAGCGTTTTCTGCCAGAACATGTCTTCCTGACGGTGGATAACGCCTAACCGCGCGCCGAGTTCAAAGAGCGGATCGCCGGCGCGCACAACGGCCACAATCTGGGCCGCGGTCGCGTCTCCGTCGCGAGCGGCGCTAAACGTCAGCAACCCGGCGAAAACATGACCCTGCGGCGTCATGAAGGCAAACGAGTCGTCGTCGGCCTGGACGACGGCAATACCCGTGGCGATAGGCGCGTGGGCCGGCCCCTCGATATTGATCAGCGCCACCTCGCCGGCCTCGATGCGCGGCCGCGAGCCGTAGAAGTCGCTACCCTCGGGCCAGTAGTTGGGGAAATTGTCCTTCCAGCGGGTGATAACGTCGCGGGGGGTGACGTCGGCGCCGGCCATGCGAATACGGTAGGCCTTGCGCCACAACTGGCCGAAGCCGCGCTCGGGGCCGGCCAGCTGCTTGCCGGCTACATTGAGGTTGATCGCGTCCGGTGGGGCGGTGGTGTCGGGCAGTTTGCCGGCCGCGGTCGATGATTCATCGGCCGTAGGCTCGCTCATGCGACGATATTAGCACCCCGTCCCGGCGGGGCCGCGGGCCGGGCGGCAGTATTAAGCAAGGCCTTATGGAGGCGCCGCGAAGAAGGCCCGTGACACGGAGCGGCCAGCCGGGCGCGGGGCGATGACGTTCGATTGCGGCCGCGATCAAGGTCAGGCGGACGGGACGGCGGCGGCGGCCAGCGCTTCCGCTTGCGAATCATAAATGCCGATAGCCTCGTTCAACCGGGTCAGATCGAAAATCTGCCGGTAATGGTCGCTCAGGCCGCAGGCCAGCAGCCGCTGCTGTTGCCGTTGGGCGCGAATCAGCAGCGTAACCAGCAGGCCGATGCCGCTGCTGTTCATGTACTCCAGGTCCGTGAAGTCGAGGACGATCGTCTGCCGGGCATCAGTGCCGGCGGCATTGTAGGCCTCCATCAACGCGTCCTCGGCAAAGCCCGTGACCTCACCGCGGATCGCGATCACGCTCACTCCCGGCTGCTTGCTAACCTGCATCGTGACATTTGGCTGGCTCATATTGATGTTCATATCCGTGTGGCTCTCCATTGCCTTCGCCGGGCTAACCCTGGACGGCGGCCGTGACTTCCAGTAGCGCGCTTTCCTCGTCCGCGAAGACGGTCATGAAGTCAGAGAGGCGCGTGATGTTGAAGATCTCCTGATAGTGTTCACTCAGGCTACTGGTCACCAGCCGGCGATGGGACTTGCGCGCCCGGGCCAGCAAGCCGACGATCAGGGCGATGCCGGTTGAATTGATGTAGCCAACCTTGCTGAAGTTGAGCATGATGGCCAGGGTATCGTAACGCTCCGCCTCGGAATAGGCCGCGTCCAGCGTGACATCGGCAAACCCGTCGATATCACCGTAGAGGTCGATCACCGACAACCCGTCGCGCTGGCGTACTTCAGCTCGAAAGGAGTTAGTTTGTGGTTCCACCTTGCGCTCCTTCGGTCAAATGAATGACCAGGGTCACGGTATGGTGGATGTCGTCTGCGGTGATGCGCATGTCGTCCACCATCTTCTGGATAAGGAACAGCCCCCAGCCGCGGGGCGATTGCCGGCCGGCCAGCTTGGCGACCAGGTCGGGCGCTTCGGCCTCCGGTATGGCCTGATTCGCGCCCTTGTCGGTAATGCTGACCGTCAGTTCGTCATCCTTGCGGACTACCTCGATCAGCACCGGCAGGGTCTCGTCGTACTTGTTGCCATGCTCCATAGCGTTCATCGTCGCCTCGGCCACGGCCGTCTTCAGCCGGTCGACCTTGGCCTGCGGCAGCCCAAACGGCGCGACGGCATCGGCCACCCGTTCCATCGCCCGACGCTCATTACCCGGGCGGCTGGGCAACTCGAAACGCGCCAGCATCTCGTCCGGCGATCGGCCGCCGCCGGGGCGCGACCGCGCCTGGAGCAACACCATCGTCACGTCGTCTTCCTGCTCCCAGTCCGGCCCCGTAAATTCATGCAGCCGGTCGAGCAGGAAGGGCACGAGGTTCATATCGGTTTGCGCGCCGACGAGCGCCTGGAGGCGGGGAAAGCCGAACATCTCCCGGCTGGGGCTGTGGGCCTCCACCATGCCGTCGCTATAGAGCAGCAGGCACTCGCCCGGCTCCAGCACCGTCTCCTTCTCTTCGTAAGCCATGCCCGGCAGCAGGCCCAGCGGCATGCCGCGCGCCCGCATTTCGATCACCCCATCATCGGTGCGGTGGTAAGGCACATCGTGGCCGGCGTTGGCAAAGACGAGCCGGCCGCTGGCCGGCTCGAGCAGGGCGTACAGGCAGGTGACGAACATCTTGGGCGGGATGTCCTCGACCAGCAGGTTGTTGGTGCGCTCCAGCACCGCGCCGGGCGATACCAACTGCTCGGCCGTCGTCCGCAGCAGGGTGCGCGTCGTCGCCATCACCAGCGCCGCGGGCACGCCCTTGTCGGTCACGTCGCCAATGACGAAGCCGATGCGGCCGTCGGGGAACTGGATGAAGTCGTAGAAATCGCCGCCTACCGCCCGCGCCGGCTGGTAGAATGCCGATACTTCCCAACCGGCGATCGCGGGCACATCCTTCGGCAGCAGGAATTGCTGGATGAGGCGAGCCACGCGCAGTTCCTGCTCGATGCGCTGGCGTTCCAACGCCTCAAGCTGCTGCTGCCGCACCAGTTGCGCCACGCGCACGGCGGGCGCGGCCTGCGTTGCCAGGTTGCCCAGCAGCCGCCGGTCGTCGGAGGAGTAGTCCTGCTCGCTCAACCGCTGTCCCAGGTTAATCAGGCCCACCAGTTCACCCTGGCTGACCAGCGGCAGAGCGAGGCGAACGCCAGCCGCCCGCAGAGATTGAACGCCGGGCGAATCGAGTGACAGACGGTCGATGTCGACCACGCCGCTGACGTTGTTCTGCAAGTAAGCGACCAGCGGATCCGTCGGCGGGATAGCCAGCGGGATGACCGTGGCTGGCGCGGCTGTTGCCACCGGAGCCGGCGGCGGGACGGCCGCCACCGGCGCTTCTTGCGGTTGACTTCGGTTGCGCCAGGAGGCTCTTGTCGTTGTCATAGTACCCCTATCGTAACAGGCGATCGTCTCCTGATCGTTACGAAACACGCGCCGCGAGACGAATTTTCGAACTCCATCGTCTGCTAAGCGTTACGAAACCGGTGAAGCGGCGGCGGTTGTCGCCTCCGGATCACGCCGTTCCCATTCGGCGGCGTAAAATGGGCCCATCTCGCGCCACTCCGGAGCCAGTTCCATAAGCCCCAGGTAGTGGACGGCGCGGCGGGCGGCCAGGCCCACGACGGCGACGTAGGTCGGATAGGCCAATTCCAGCCGCGCCAGGCTCTCGATTGAGGAGTCGGCGGCCATCGTCGCGCCGATCAGCTGGACGATCTCCACCGCCTGCTCGCCGACGACGTGGCCGCCAAGGATGCGACGGCTCTCGCGCGAGACGATAAGCTTGCAGAAGCCCTCGGTTTTGCCGTCGATGACCGCCCGGTCCATGTTGATGAACGAGGCCAGGGCGACCACGTGATCGTGGCCCTGCTCGGCGGCCTGCCGCTCGGTCAGCCCCACGCTGCCATACTCCGGATCGGTGAAACCGCCGTGGGGGACGATGAGCGAACGGTAGGCGCGCGGTTGGCCGGCGGCGCTGTCGGCGACGGCATTCTCGGCCGCGATGCGCGCCTCGTAGCCGGCGCTCTGTACCAGCATCATCCGGCCGTTGATGTCGCCCGCGGCGTAGATGTGGGGCGCTGAGGTGCGCAAGCAATCGTCAGTGGCGATGTAGTTGCGCTCCGTCTTCACGCCGGCCGCTTCCAGGTTAAGCCCCTCGACGTTGCCGGGCCAGCCGACGGCGGCGATGACAGCGTCAACCGGCAATTCAAGTTCCCGGTCGTCTTTCTTGTAAACCAGCCGCAACCCGTTGCCCAACTTCTCGACGCGCTCGACGCCGCTGATGCCGCTGACGATCCCGATGCCGCGCCGGGTAAACGCATGGGTCAGCGCCTCGGTCACGGCTGCGTCCTCCGCCGGCAGAATACGGGGGGCCACGTCGAGCAGCGTAACGTCTGCGCCAAAGGTGTTCATGATTGACGCCAGCTGGCAACCGGTTGCTGCCGCGCCGATCACGGCCAGCCGCCGCGGCAGCTCGCGCAGGTTCCAGATGTCACTATGGGTCAATGTGTGCTCCGCGCCGGGGAAGGGCAGGCGACGGGCATGGCCGCCGACGCAGAGAATGATGCGCTCCGCGTTGAAGCGCTGGCCGCCGTCCGTCTCCACGGTGTGGGGGTCGACAAAGCGGGCCGCGCCAGCGCTCTCGTGGACGGCGACGCCCGAGCTATCAAGATGCTTGAGCAGTTGCTTCTTCTCGTGAATGGCGTAGACGATCTGCTGCGTCCGCTGCATCAGGCGGCCGAAGTCAAGCTGGGGCGGCGCGCCCATGAGGCCGTATTCCTCGTGCTGGGCGGTCTCGCGCAGCAGGCGGGCAGCGTGGGCCAGCACGCGCGTCGGCACGCAGCCGTCGTTAGTGCAAGTCCCACCGAGGCGGCCGCGCTCTACCAGGGCGACCGTCGCGCCCAATTCGCGGGCGCGCAGGGCGGCCGTGACCCCCGCCGGCCCGCCGCCAATGACCAGGACATCGTACATACGTGTACCTCTACCGTCTGATTCGCCCGGATGAGCGGGCGAGATTTATGTTCGCGCTGGCTACGATAGTGGGTGTGATGGGCGCGTGGTGATTATACCTGCGGGAGGGAGCTTGACACGTCAGCCGCCGCTGCCCAATGTGGCGGCTGCGGCGGGCATCACATACGACCGATCACCGACCACAGCCAGCGCGCCAGCGTTAAGAGCAGGCTTCCGGCGCGTCTTATTCTTTCTCATTCGGTCGCAGCCACACGGCCACAAACTCTGGCTCCATCGTCTCCTGGATGACCCGCGCCAGCTCGGCCGTCAGCGCGTCGAGGTCCGGCTCGTTGCGGACGGTCGCGGCGAAGGCTTCCAGCGTCTTCTCCGCGTCGTACTTGCGGCGGAAGAAGCGGCGGTCGATGGCGTCCTGCACCCGGCGGCGCAGCGGCAGGAAAAGCGCGGCGATGAGCAGCGTTGACAGGACGACGGCTGCTGTCGATTGCTCGCCGGTCACCCGACCGAACAGACTTTGCAGCAGGACGACACTGCCAAAGTAGATAAGCGCCAGCACCCCCGTCAGGATGGCGTAGGCCGTCGTCCGGCGAATGATGACGCCAATGTCGAACAATCGGTAGCGCAGCACGGCCACGGCCAGGCCGATGCCCATCACCGGCAACCCCAAGCCGGCCAGCGCGGCGGCCCAGAAGCTAAGAGAACCCGGCAGCCAGCCGAAGGCGGCCGGGAAGTTGAGCAGGAATAGCCCGATACCGGCTACGAAACCGCCAACAGCCCACAACAGTTGCGCCCGGCTGACGGCGTCGCGCATGGTCAGGGCGCTGTGGGCCAGGCTGGCGAGAGAGGCAAGCAGCATGAGCATCGTCGGTACCCAGCCGAAGTAGGCGCTGCCGCCGGAGAAAAGGGCGATGGCAACGAGCAGGCCGACGCCGAACGGCGCGTAGGCCAACCACGGCCGCCGCAAGATAAAGTCTTTTGGCCGCGGGAAGACGAACGTGAAGGACAAGAGCGCCGGGGCGATGAGAATGCCGTAGACCATGTAGGTGTAGAAGTTCGTGACGGCGTAGGCAAAACGGTCAAAGTTGACTGAGAAGTCAACCGGGAGCAGGCCGCTAATCGTCGGCGCGCTGAGCGCGGCGGCAAAGACCAGCAGGGCGCGCGCCGGCGGTTCCTCCGGACGCCGGACGAAGGCCAGAAAGGCAACGCCCAGTACCAGGAGCGTTCCCAGGCTGGTGACGGTTTCGGGAATAAAATCGAACAGGCCGCGCAGCACGGCCGGCAACGTCCAGCGGCCGAGCGGGACGGGCAGGCGCAGTTCCGCGCCGTCGCGCATAACAACGTACTCGACAGTCGCGCCGGCGCGCCAGAAAGTAGGCCGGATGCCGGGTCGGTAGTCCTCCAGCGGCCGCCCTTCTAAGCCCGTGACCACGTCGGACGGGCGCAGGCCTGACGGCAGGCCGACGAGGTTCATCACATACAGATACGTGGCTGAGTCAAGTTCGCCAAAAGTACTCGACCAGCCGTCGGTCGGCAGGAAAAAGCGATAGACGACCTGAGCCGCGTCCAGCCCCAGGAAGGCCAGCACGAACGTCAGTGTCCAGAGCGCCGGACGATTTAGGCTGCGGCGTGTTGCCTCAGTCGATTCAGTTGCGGTCATACGCTTCTCTGGTCGCCGCGCTAACCGACCGTGTGCCGTTCCAGCGCGTAAGCCAGTATAGCGCCGTAGACAACGTGGCCCACGGCAAACTGCCACGGCGCAATCCCGATCAACCCGGCATTCAGGCCCGGCAGCAAGACGAGCTGCGCCCCCAGCCAAAGCGCCAGGCCGTAGGCCACGCCGCCCAGCCAGCCGGCGCGATCCAGGACGGGCAACCGCCCGCGCAGAGGGCGGTAGACGAGGGCAAATAGCGACCCATAGAGCCCGGACACCGCCAGGTGCAGCAACGCGCCCACGACGGCCGAACGGCTGCTCCCGGGATCAAATCGACCCAGGGTTTCGGTCACGCTCGCGCCGCTCACCAGACCTAATACGAGCAGCACGGCCGCCATCGCCAGCCCGGCCGTCATTCCCGCAAACAATCCATCGACCGCCACGTCGCCTATCGATTTACGCTTGTGCGCCATCAGGCTTGTTCTATCCGCCATTCTACCGTCTCCTTTTCGTCCTAACAGGCGTATGATAGCCGCCGATCGTCTCCTGATCGTTACGAAAAGCGTTACGAAGCGCGGAATTGGACGATTCTTGACGGCAATTGCGTTAGAATCGGGCCATGATTGCGGTTAAGCTGGCCGGAGATTCCGGGGTGATTGCTCGCTTCGTCTCCATACTATGAACGCTGCCCCCCTGCGCCTGCTTTTTCTAGGCTCACCCTACATCGAGCAAGATGGCAAGCCTGTTGAGCCTGACACCCGCAAGGCGGTGGCTTTGCTGGCCTATCTCGCCGTCACCGGTGAGTACCAGACCCGCGATGCGCTGGCCGCGCTGCTATGGCCGGAGATGGACGACGAGCGCGCCCGGGCGGCGCTGCGTCGCACCTTATCGTCGCTCAAGCAGGCCATCGGCGTCGCGCCCCTCTACGTCACGCGCGACGGCCTGGCCCTCAACCCCGCGGACGCGTGGTGCGACGTCGTGGCCTTCGAGGCGGCGCTGACCGCGGTCGAGCGCCACAGCCACAGCGGCGCCCACGAAGCGAACACCCTCTGCTCGTCCTGCGTCGAGGCCTTGGAGACAGCCGTAGCTCTCTATCGCGCCCCGTTTCTAAGCGGCTTCTCGCTGCGCGATAGCGCCGCTTTCGACGACTGGCAACTTGCCATGACCGAGCAGCTACGGCGCTCGCTCGGCGCGGCGCTGGCAAGCCTTGTCCAGGCCCACGCCCAAGCCGGGGCCTATGCGCGAGCCATCGACCATGCTCGGCGCTGGCTGGCGGCCGACCCGCTGCGCGAAGAAGCCCACCGCTGGCTGATGCAGCTCTACGCATGGAGCGGCGTGCGCGACGCCGCCCTGCGCCAGTACCGCGAAGCCGTGCGCGTTCTCGACGAGGAACTGGGCGTCGGCCCGCTACCGGAGACAACGGCGCTCCACGAAACCATCCAGGAAGGTCGTCTGGCCCCGCCCGCGCCGCCCGCCGCGCCGGCTTCCACCGCGGCCCGACCGGCCGCCGA
>CAZSOD010000090.1:0-13903 GCA_964608255.1 uncultured Ardenticatenaceae bacterium | reverse complement strand
GGCTTCGTCGGCCGGCGAGCCGCCGCCTTGCGCCGACGTCGCTCCGCCGCCGCCGCGCGCCCCGCCCAGAACCGCCAGCGCTGGCTTCACCAGCTCGCCCATATGAGCGAACGCGGGCCCGTCGGCGGAGCGGGCGAAGATCAGTTGCGCCCGTTCCCCGGCGACGCCCAGCAGAGCAACAACGCCCCCTGCCGCTGCCAGCAGGGTAGCAAGCTGGCGCGCCTCGGCCGTCTCGCGGCTGTTCAGAACGCGCCGCACCAGCCGCGCCGCGCCCAGCGGTTCGGCCGCCCGCAATAGGTCGTCCGCCTCCAGCCGCAGCAGTGCCATCTGCTGCCGTTTCAACTCGGCCCGCAGCGTCTTTGACTCGTCTTGGAGCCGGTCAACCGACGCGGGCAGTTCGGCCAGGCCGGTGGTCAGCGCGGCGCTGAGTTGCTGGATCGCATCGTGCTTGGCGCGGTAGTCGGCGAAAGCGCGCGCCCCACAGCAGAACTCGACACGCGAGGCGCTCCCACGCCGCTCCGTCTTCAATACCTTGATGAGCCCGACCTCGGCCGTGCCGTTGACGTGAGTGCCGCCGCAAGCCGTCAGGTCGAAATCGGCGATATCGATGAGCCGCAGCCGCCCGCCGCGGCCTGGCGGAAGCTTGCGCAGCGGCAGGGTCGCGGCCTCTTCACGCGCTACCTCGCGCGCCGTCACCGGCCGGTTCTGCCAGACGACTTCGTTTGCCAGTTGCTCGGCGGCGCGCACCTCCTCCGCTGACAGATCGGCGCGATCGAGGTCGATGGTGACACTTTGCGGGCTGAGGTGAAAGCTGATTGTCTCGGCCTCGGCCACGCGGATAAAGGCTTGCGACAGAATGTGCTGGCCGGTGTGGTGCTGCATGTGGTCAAAGCGGCGCGGCCAGTCTATGGCGGCGTCGACGGAGCCGGGCGTCAGCAACGCGTCCAGGACGTGCAGGATGGCCTCATCCCCCTCGCGAACGACCACGTCCACCACCTGCGCGGCGCGGTTGCCCTGGCGCAGCCGGCCGGTGTCGTGGGGCTGGCCGCCTGAGGTGGGATAGAAGTAGGTGTGGTCAAGGCGGACGGCGGGCCGGCCGTCGATTTCAAGCACCTCGACAATCGAGGCGTCGAACTGGCTGGTGTAGCTGTCGGTATAGTAGGCGCGGTCGTTCATGGCAGTTCGCCGCCCAGCAGGTCGTCGTCGCGCTCGCCGGCCGCGTCATCCTCCGGCAGCGGCTCGCTGATGGCTTCGGGCAGAGTCAGGTTGAAGCGCGCGCCGCCGCCGGGCGCATCGTCAACCCAGATGCGGCCGCCGTGGGCTTCCACTGCCAGCCGGCAAAAGGCCAGCCCCAGCCCCAATCCTTTCGAGGACGTATCGCTCTTGATGCGGCGGAACTTCTCGAAAATGATCTCGCGGTACTCCTTGGGAATACCCGCGCCGCGGTCGCTGACGGAAATGAGCACCTCGCCGTTGTCGATGGCCCGCCCCTCGACGGTGATCACGCCGCCGTCCTGGCTATATTTGAGGGCGTTGTCGAACAGGTTCAGCAAGACGCGGCTGATGACGTTTTCCTCCACGTAAAGCGGCGGCAGGTCGTCGGGCAACTGCTGTTCCAACACCACGGCGCGCCGGGCGAAGTTGGGTTCGTCAATGTCGTAAGCGTCGGCGACAAGCTGGTGCAGGCTGACTGCCCGCTGCTGGCCGACCGGCTGACCTGCCTCAAGCCGGCTGATGTCCATCAACGAGGCGATGAGGCGCTGTAGCTGACCGCTACTGCGCGAGGCGATATCGAGCAACTCCAGCAGCACGGCATCGCCGCTCGTCTCCATCTGCATCCGCAGTAGCTCCAGCGTCGAGATGACGTTGCCGAGCGGGCTCTGCAGGTCGTGGAGCAGCATCGCCGTCAGGTCTTGGCGCATCTCCTCCAGTTCGACGCGGCTGGAAATATCGTGGTAGATCCACTGCCACGTCCCCTCGCGGCCAGGCGTCAGGCGGCGGGCGCGGACTTCCACGGTCAGCGTCACCTGGCGTGTGCGGCCGTCGCGCACCCGCCCGGCGATGACCCGGCTCTGGAAGCTGCTGGCCCCCGGCCCGGTCAGCTTGCTGACGTCCGGCAGGGGCTCGGCCGGATGATGCAGGTCGCGGATGTTCAACGCCAGGAGCGCCTTGCGATCGATGCCGAAGAAACCGAGCGCCTGGCGGTTGCCGTCGAGGATCTGGCCGGTGTGGTCGGTCAGCAGGATAGGATCGAAACCCTCTGAGAAGACGTGGCGGAAGCGCGCGTCGGCGTTCAGCGCCAGCCCGGTCTGGTCCATATGGGGCAACAGCGTCGTCTCGCTACCCATACTCCGCTCCCTCAACAGAAAAACCAATCCACAGATTACACAGATTCCCACAGATTACGCTCTTCTAATCTGTGTAATCTGCGTAATCTGTGGACCTCTTATACCAGTTGCAGGCTCGGCACGACGTCGAAGTCGAGGCTGTCGCGCCGGCCGCGAATGAAATGGAAGTGCGCCGCCGCGCCGATCATGGCCGCGTTGTCGGTACAAAGCACCAGGGGGGGAACGCGGACCGGCACTTCCAGCCGCGCCCGCATGGCCGAGCGCAGCGCCCGGTTGGCCGAGACGCCGCCGGCGATGTGGACGGCTGTCGCGCCCGTCTCGGCCGCCGCCGCGGCCGTCTTGCTCACGAGGGCATCCACGGCCGCCGACTGGAAGCTGGCGGCCAGGTCATTAACCGGCATGACGCCCGGCGAATGGTACTGGCTGGCCTGGCGCATGACCGCCGTCTTCAGGCCGCTGAAGCTGAAGTCATAGCCCTGCTCCATGATCGCCCGCGGGAATTTGAACGCCGCCGGATTACCCTTGTCCGACGCCTGATCGATGGCCGGGCCGCCGGGAAATGGCAGGCCCAGTAGCCGGCCGACCTTATCGAATGCCTCGCCCGCCGCGTCGTCGAGCGTCGCGCCAAGCAACTGGTACTGTCCGTGGTCGGTCATCAGGTAAAGCTCGGTGTGGCCGCCGCTGACAACCAGCGTCAGCACCGGAAAGCTGATGTGGGACGCTTCCTCGGTCAGCCACAGCGAGTAGATGTGGCCCTCGATGTGGTTGATGCCCAGAAGGGGCAGGTTGCGGCTCACGGCCAGCCCCTTGGCCATATTGACCCCGACTAGCAGCGAACCGACCAGCCCCGGCCCCCGCGTTACGGCGATACAGTCCAGGTCGCCATAACCAAGGTGGGCTTTGCGCATGGCTTCCTCGACGACAGGGTGGATGACCTCGACGTGGCGGCGCGAGGCAACTTCCGGAAAAACGCCGCCATAGCGGGCGTGCAGTTCTGTCTGGCTGGCAACCACGTTGCTGAGGATCGTGGCGCCGTCGGCGATGACCGCTGCGGCCGTCTCATCGCACGAGGTTTCAATGGCCAGGATTCGGGTCGAGGTATCGGTCATTTCCATGTTCTCGTGTGTTCCAAGAGCAGAAGAATCTACAGGTTACACAGATGACAACGATCCAGAACGAGTGATTTGTCTCCTCTATGGATGCTTCTCTTTGACGGCTCGGGCTACTGCCCGGAGGAGAGGCTCGGCCTGCCCCGGCAGGACGGTGCGCGGGTCGAACAGCAGGCAACCGTCCTGGATGCGCGCGATGACGGGCGTGGCCGCAGCCCGCAGCTGGGCGGCCAGCTCGTCGGCGGTCTGGTCGGTTACACTCACGGCTACCAGGCGCGTTGGCAAGCATGAACCGGGCAGGCTGCCTCCGCCCACGCGCGACTCGCCCGCTATCACGTCTGCCGCCACGCCGCGCACGCGGAGCCTCTCCGCCCACGCTTCGGCCTCGGCGGCGATCTCGTCCAGGGGGCGAGCGATCATGCGCCAGACCGGAATCTGCTCCGGCTGCCCGGTGAGATAATGGCCCAGGGTCGCCGCCAGCGCGGCCAGGGCCATTTTGTCGGCGCGGACGGCGCGGGCCAATGGGTGGCGTTTCAATTGGCCGATGAGTTCGGCGCGGCCGACGAGGACGCCGGCCTGCGGGCCGCCGAGCAACTTGTCGCCGCTGAAAGCGACCACGTCACAGCCCGCTTGCAGGCCGCCAAGGACGGTTGGCTCTGGCTCCAACCCATAGGCGGCTACGTCCAGGAGCGCGCCGCTCCCCTGATCGAACAGCAGGGGCACGCCGCGCTCGTGGGCCAGCGCCGCCAGCTCGGCCAGATCAGGCTGCGCCGTGAAGCCGATGATCTTGTAGTTGGAATAGTGGGCGACGAAGATAGCCGCCGTTCGCTCGGTGACGGCTTGCGCGTAGTCATAAAGGTGGGTGCGGTTAGTTGTGCCCACTTCCACCAATCGCGCGCCCGACTGCTCCAACACCTCCGGGATGCGAAAGCCGCCGCCGATCTCCACCAGCTGGCCGCGACTGATGATCACGTCCCGGTCGCTGCACAGCGCCGCGAGCATCAGCAGGACCGCCGCGGCGTTGTTGTTGACCACCAGGGCGGACTCGGCTCCGGTCAGACGCGACAGCAACTTCTCCACATGGACGGCGCGCGAGCCGCGACGCCCGTCGTCTACGTCGTATTCCAGGGTCGAGTAACCGAGCGAAACCTCCGTTACGGCGGCGATGGCCGCCGCGCTGAGCGGCGCGCGACCCAGATTGGTGTGGACGATCACGCCGGTTGCGTTGATGACTGGACGAAGCGTCGGCGCGAGGAGCGCCGCCAGCCAGTCATGGGCGGCCGTCACGAGGTCGAAGTCGGGTGGGGGTTCGTCGGCCGCGCCCTGGCGCAACAGCGTTCGCGCCTCCTCCAGCGCCGCGCGCAGCCCCTCGGTCGCCAGGTCGCGGCCGTAGGCCGCGGCCAATTCGTCGGCCCCCGGCGCGCGTAGCAGCCGGTCGACGCTCGGCAGATCGCGGAGCGCGGCGACGTTGGGCGAAGCGGCGCGCCCGCCGGTGGGATCGGGGCGGTTCATCAGGAGGCGGTACCCTGCTCCTGGACGGCGGCCGCGCGGGCCCGCAACTGGAGCACCACTTCAAACAGGACCAGTACCGCTGCCACCAGCGCCGCTACGGCCACGCCGAGCGTGCGGTTCATTTGCAGCCAGAGGCAGAACGCCACCCAGAGACCAACCCACAGGGCTTGCCGGATGACGGTCAGGAAGGAGGGCGGCTCGTCGCGCCGGTCGCTCGGGTTGAGCCGCCGGTTAAGGTAGTACGAAAGCGGCAGCGCCAAGCCGGTGAAGAGAACGACGACCGAGGCCAGGAAGGCGATGATGACGTCGTTGTTGGCCGCCGCCAGCAGCATAGCCGCGTCCACCCGCTGCTGCGCCGTCGCCCGCACCAGTTCGATACGCGTCACGTCGAATGGCCACATTGTGTTAACAATGCGGTCGATGGCCAGCGCGCCGAGCACGATGAGACCGGCGGCCAGAGCCAGAGCGGGGACGACACCCAGACGACGGACGAATCTCTGCATGGCGCGATTATACACGATTCAGCGAGCGGTACTGCCGCAGGGCGTGCAACAAGGCGCGGGCATAGGCCTCGCTCGCCGTTGGTCCGTCGAAGACCTGCTGCGTGCCGCCGGAAGCGATACGACAACGATAGCCGCCGGCCGTCGTTTCCAATGTCAGCCCGAAGCCGGCCTGTTCGGGCCATTGGGTGGCCAGTTCCTCGCGCAACTGCTCCTCGGTCGGCAGCCAGACGATCTCGTCGGAGAAAATGTAGTCGAGCGCCCACTCGGCCGCGCCATGAAAGGCCACCGCGGGCCATCCCTGCACCAGCTCCGTATAGGCCACCATGTCGGCCAGTACAAACACACGGTCGTCCAGGTCGTGGTTGGGGATGACGAAGAAGTCGTAGTTCTTCGTCCGCCAGAGCAGTCCCGCCTCCTTCAGTTCTATCGCCAGCGCTGGAGAAATCATGCTGCCTCCCAAGGGTTAAGCATCGTCTGGATCAGAATCGGCGCGCCGATCTTGATGTTCGGCCGCCGCGTCAGTAGCCACAGCACCAGATCGGCGATGTCGTCGGGGTAGAGGCAGCGCTCGTGGTTCAGCCCCGGCGAATCCTGTGTCATCTCGGTCACGACCATGCCCGGGCATATCGTATTGACCCGGATGCCGGCGGCCTGGTTCTCGCGCTGGATGTACTCGCCCAGCGCGTTCAGGGCGTGCTTGCTCAGGCCGTAGCCGCCGTCGCCTTCGTAGTACTCGATGCCCGACTCGGAACTGATGTTGATGATGTGGCCCTCGCGCCGCTCGCGCATCTCCGGCAGCACTTCACGGCACATCAGGAACGGGCCGCGCAGGTTGACCGCCATCACCTTGTCCCACGCGGCGGCATCGTAGTTGTGGACGGAACCGGCGCTGTCGATGCCGGCGTTGTTGACCAGGATGTGGCTCGCGCCGAAGCGGTCGCGCGTGGCCGCGGTCACGCGGCGGACGTCGGTCTCGCGCGACACATCGGCGGCAACCGAGTGGACGCTCCCGCCCGCCGCCCGAATCTCCGCCGCCACCCGGGCCAGCGACGCTTCGCGCCGGCCGCAGATGACCACGTTTACGCCGGCGGCGGCCAGCGCTTTGGCCGTTGCCTCCCCGATGCCGCTTCCGCCGCCCGTGACGATTGCCGTCTTGCCCCTGAGATCGGTCATTCTGCCACCTCTCATGCCTCGCCCTTTGGCTCTTGCCCGCGGCCCGGCTCGCTCCTATGATTGGCAGCAGTGATGACCGCGCTACCCGCCAATTTTACCCATTTGCACGTGCATTCCCATTTCACGTTGCTCGGGGCGACGCCGTCCCTGGCGGCGCTGGCTGCGCGCGCGCGGGCCGACGGGTTGTCGCAACTGGCGCTGACCGACACCAATGTCCTGTTTGGCGCGGTGGCCTTCGCCCGCGAGTGCCGCGCCGCCGGCATCCGTCCGATCATCGGCATGACCGTCACTGTTGCCCTGCCGGCCGAAGATCTGCCCCCCGACGCCACCGCGCCGTGGGGCCGCCTGGTGCTGCTGGCGACCGGCCCGGAGGGTTACCGCTCCCTCTGCCGCCTGTCGTCTCTCTACCAGAGCGATCCCGACCGCGCCCGCCGCGCGCGCAGCGGCTTCCGCTGGCCGGAACTGCGCGAGAACACGGCCGGGTTATTGTGCCTGACCGGCGGCCGCGCTTGCTGGCTGGAGCGCTTCCTGCGCGCCGGCAACCTGAAGGGGGCGACGCGCTACGTCGCTCGGTTGGGCGGCCTGTTCGAGACGCGCTGCCACCTGGCTGTCAGCCCTGATTTGATGGCCGGCGACCTGCGCCCGGTAGCGGACGAGATCATCGCCCTCGGCCGCCGTTTCGGTCTGCGCGCCGCCGCCGTCCAGCCTATCTTCTGCCTGGAGCCGGCGGAGCGGCCGCTGCTGCGCTTGCTGGCGGCTCTCGACGGCAACTGCCCGGTAGCCGATGTGGCGGCGGCGGATTTGCCCGACGGCGGCGACACGACCTCGCCTGTAGACTGGCCTGCCCCGGAGGCATTTGCCGCGCGCTTCGCCGGCCAGCCTGACTTGCTGGCAACGGCGGGCGACCTCGCCGACGCCTGCGGTGAAGCGCTGCCCGACGGCCGGCCGCTCTGGCCCGCGCTACCCGGCAAACCGGCGTCAGAAGCGCTGCGCGAGGCGGCGAGCGTCGGGCTGACGGAACGCTACGGCGCGGACGCCCTGCCGGTCGTCGTTGCGCGCCTCGACCGGGAGATCGACGCCATCACCGACTATGGCTACGCGCCCCTCTTCCTGCTGGTGGCCGACGTCGTCCGCTTCGCTCGCCAGCAGGGCATTCCGGTTAGCACGCGCGGCAGTGTGGCCAACTCGCTGGTCGCGTTCTGCCTGGACATTACCACGGTCGATCCGATCGCCCACGACCTGCTCTTTGAGCGTTTCCTGAGCCCGGCCCGCCGTAGCCCACCCGACATCGACCTCGACTTTTGCAGCCGCCGCCGCGATGAAGTGCTCGACTACGTCCGCCGCGCCTACGGCGACGACCGCGTGGCCCTGGTCAGCACAATGAATACGTTCCGCCCGCGCTCGGCCGTGCGCGAGGTTGGCAAGGCCCATGGGTTGTCCGAAGCGGCGATCGACCACCTGGTTACCCTGCTGCCCGAAGGTTGGCATCCCGACCCGCGCCGCCGCTCGGCCGAGACGGTGGAAGACGTGCTGGCGAAAATCGACGACCCGGCCCAACGCGAAGTCGTGCGGCTGGCCTACCTGCTGGTTGGCCAGCCCCGCCACGCTGGCCTGCACCCTGGCGGCATGGTCATCACCCCCGGACCCCTCACCGACACCGTGCCCATCCTGCTCTCGCCCAAGGGCTATCTGGCCACCCAATATGAGCATGGTGACGTAGAGGCCATCGGCCTGCCCAAGCTCGACCTGCTGGGAATCCGCGCCCTGACCGTTCTGTCCGACGCCGTTGAACTGGTGCGACACTTCCAGGATGCCAGCTTCCGGCCGGAAGCCATTCCGCCCGACGACCCCACCACCGGCGACATGCTGGCCGCGGGCGACACCATCGGCGTCTTCCAATGCGAGTCCGACGGCGCGCGGCGGACGTTGCGCCAGCTGCGCGCCCGCGGCGTGGCCGATCTGGCCGTGGCCGGGGCCTTTTTTAAACCCGGCCCGGCGTTGGGCGGCATGGCTCGCGCCTTCGTCGCCCGCTATCGGGGCGAGGAGCCGGTCAGCTACCTGCATCCGGCGCTGGAGCCCATTCTCGGCCGCACCAAGGGGGTCTTGCTTTTCCAGGAGCAAATCCTGCGTCTCGCTGTGGAGGTGGCCGGACTGAGCTGGCAGCAGGCAGACGGGCTGCGCCGTGGCATCAGCCGCTTCCGCGCTGGCGAATTGGATGCGCTGGCGGCGGCTTTCATGGATGGTTGCTGCCGCCCCGCGCCGGAGGGGCCGGGCTTCAGCCGCGAGCAGGCAACCCACTTGTGGGAGCAGATCGTCCCCTTCGCCGGCTACGGCTTCAACCAGGGCCATGCTACGGCCTATGCCGACGTCAGTTACCGCTCGGCTTACGTGAAGGCCCACTGGCCGGCCGAGTTTCTCTGCGCCCGCCTGGCCGATGCCGGCGGTTTCCACCACCCGGCGATCTACATGGCTGAGGCGGTGCGCCTTGGGATTGCCGTGCGGCCGCCACACGTCAACTTCAGCGGCGAGCGCTTCACGCTGAGCTACGAATACGCCACAGACGGCGAGCAGCCGGTGCTGTGGATGGGGCTGGGTCAGGTGCGCGACCTGCGCGCCGCCACCATCCGCGCCATCCAGACAGAGCGCGCCGCCGCGCCGTTCGCCAGCATGCGCGATCTTGCGGCTCGCGTTCCGCTCCAGCCCAAGGAAATCGCCAACCTGATCCGTTGCGGCGCGCTGGACGGCCTCGGTCCCGGCCGGCGGGCCATGCTCGACGAAGCGGGCGAGGTCAACCGCGCCGGCAGCGCCGGCCAGTTGCGCTTTGACTTCCTGGATGCCCCGGCCTCCGAGGCGACTGACACGGCCGCCGATCGCCTCGCTTGGGAGGCGGAAGTGCTCGGCCAGCCGGTCAGCGTCCATCCGCTGGCGCTGGTCAAGGTTCCGCGCAGCGTCACTTCTCTGCGCCGGCTGCCGGCCACGCCTGGCAAGCCGGTCACGGTCTACGCTGTCCGCATCCCGGGCTGGCCCGGCGGGGCGGGTATCTTCATCGGCGACAGCGACACGTTTGTGGTGGCGCGCTTCGACAAGCGGCTGGCCGCCGAGCGTGTCCGCCGTCCTTACTGGCGGCCGATGCGTCTCGCCGGCCGCTGGCGCCGCGACGAGTGGGACGGAGGATGGTTGGAGGTGGAGGAGATAGAAGTCGTAAGCAGTAAGCAGTAAGCAGTTGTCAGTAGGAGTTTGTCATTTGGCTGTGGTCCGCTGGCTGCGGTCGTTCTTCCCCGACCCCTTCTTCATGGCACCAAACGCGACCGCCCGACGTCTATAAGCGTGAGGTTTGATCAAATGGAGTGGATTGAAATGAATGTAAAAGTGAGAATAGTGTGCGTGTTGGGTCTCGCGCTCGCGCTGCTGGCGCTGGGGGCGTGCGCGGGTGGCGGCAATGAGGGGGCCAAGGGCGACGCTGCCACGGCGGGCGACGGCGCCACGGCAAGCACGGAAGGCGACCTGGAGACGCTGGCTGGAGGTTACACCTGGCGGCGCGAAGGGGGCATTGCCGGTTTCTGCGATATCGTCACCCTGGCGGCCGACGGCACGGCCACCGTGTCGTCTTGCCGCAGCGACCCGCCGCAGACGCTGGCCGAGCCGCAATTGACCGCGGCGCAGGCCAGCCTCGTCAGCGACTGGGTAAAGCGTTTCGGCTCGTTCGAGCGCGAGCAGACCGACCCGGCATCGGCCGACGCCATGACTATTGCCATCGAGTTCAACGGTCAGGGCGCGGAAGAGCCGGCCGAAAATGACATCGCTGCCCTGAATGCTCTGGCCCAGGAAGTGCTAAACCAGGCGACGCGCTGAGGAATGGCACGCGGATAGAGGCCGATGTGGACGCTGATACCGGCTGATTTCCGCACGGATCAGCGCTTCATCCGCGTCCATCTGCGTGCCATTCATTGTCTCGCCCCCGTTGCGCCCGCCGCCGAACCCGGTATCATTGGGCATCCGGCAAGTCGATGGGCAAAGCAACGAAGGTGATGACAAACCGGCCTTTTCGCATTAGCGGCATCCTGGGTCTTGGCGCGGTCGCCCTGACCCTCCTCTTCAGCCTCATCGGGCCGCAACCGGCCGCGCCGCTGCCCAACGGCTTCATCACGCCCGTCCTGGCCTTTGAGTTCGCCCGCACGGACGGCGACGTGCGGGCTATTTTCAGCCCTATGGGCCAAGCGGCGGATAGCGTCCGGGCGGCGATGGACCGCATTAACCGTCTCGACTTCCTCTACATCGCGCTCTACGGCGGTTGCCTGCTGGCCTTTGCGTTGACCTGCGCGCGGCTGACCGGGCGGCGCGTCTATCTCATCCCGGCCGCGCTGGCGGTGGTCATCGTAGTCGCCGATATACTGGAGAACGTTCAGCTTCTGGCGATCACGCGCGAGATGGGCGACACGAGCGTCGGGGGCAACTTGGCCGCGTTGCACGTCTTCACCTGGCTCAAATGGGGAGGGCTGGCGCTGTGGTTTCTGCTCCTGCGCCCCTGGTTCCAAAACCAGCCCGGCCCGGCCCGCGTGATCGGCCTGGTTGCCCTGCTGCCCTTGTTAATCGCGGTGGTGGCCTTTGTCCGGCCCGGCCCGGCAAGTGAGTTGTTTGCTCTGTCGACCGGCCTCATGTTCCTGCTGCTGACGGTTTACGCTTGGGGTTACCGGCTGCCGATCGCCGTTCCCGCAACCGCCTGAGCCGTGGGACATCATTCAATAGGGATCGACACGGATTTCACGGAGAGCGCAATGGAATTCTGGCTAAACGGAGAACTGAAGCAGTACGACGGCGACCCGGAGTTGCCCCTGCTGACCTACCTGCGGCTTCACGAGGGCATCGTCTCCCCCAAGGACGGATGCGCGCCCCAGGCTGCCTGCGGTTGCTGCGCCGTGGACCTGAACGGCAAGGCGGTGCTGTCGTGTGTTACGACGATGAAGAAGACCGCCGGCGGCCGCGTCACGACCATCGAGGGCCTTGGGCAGTACCGGCAGGACGTTTACGCCAACGCCTTTGTATCCAAGGGCGGCGTGCAGTGCGGCTTCTGCATCCCCGGCATGGTCATACAGGCTAACGCGCTCATCAACAAGAACCCCGCGCCGACGCGTGATGATGTGGCTAAGGCGCTGACGCCGCACCTGTGCCGCTGCACCGGTTACAAGAAGATCATCGACGCCGTCATCGTCGCCGCCGACGCCATACGCAAGGAAGAGGAAGTGCCGCCGCCACCGGCCGACGCCCGCGTCGGGGCGCGCCACCCGAAATATCACGCTGGCGACCTCGTCCTCGGACGCCACCGCTACGTGGCCGACATTTTCCTGCCCGGCATGGTCTACGCCGCGCTGCGCTTCAGCGACCACCCGCGGGCGCGCGTGCTCAGCATTGACACTGGCGAGGCCGCGGCCATGCCCGGCGTCCTCCGCGTCTTTACCGCCGCCGACGTGCCCGGCGAGCGCTTCATCGGTCTCATTCGGCAGGACTGGCCGCTCATGATCGCCGCCGGCGAGGAAACGCGCTACGTGGGCGACGTGCTGGCCGCTGTCGCCGCCGAAACCGAGGACCAGGCTCGCGCCGCCGCCGAGCGCATCCGCGTCGAATACGAGGTGCTGGAGCCGATCACTGATCCCCATTTAGCCTTGCTATCCACTAGCCCGTCCATCCACCCGGCGGGCAACTTGCTCTCCAAGACGGCCGTCAGGCGCGGCGACCTGGAAGGAGCCGAGGCACGCACGGCCTACACCGCGCAGGGCATCTACCAGACGCAGATGATTGAGCATGGCTACATGGAGCCGGAGTGTGCTATTGGCGTGCCGGCCTCCCACCCCGCCGCGCGCCACAGCCTGAACGGCGACGCGGCGTTGGGCGAGGGTGTCGCCGTCCACGTTCTTTCGCAGAGCCAGGGCGTCTATGAAGACCAGGTACAGATCGCCAAGCTACTTGGCCTGCCTTTAGAGAAGGTGCGCATTACGCTCGTGCCCAACGGCGGCGGCTTCGGCGGCAAGGAAGACCTGTCGGTGCAGGGGCATGCGGCGCTGATGGCCTATCTGCTTGGCGTGCCGGTGAAGGTTGGCCTCACGCGCGACGAGTCCATCGCCATGCACCCCAAGCGCCACCCCATCTGGATGGATTATACGGTCGGCTGCGATGAGGCCGGCAAGTTGACCTACGTCCGCGTCAAGTTCATCGGCGACACCGGCGCCTACGCCTCGGTCGGCATGAAGGTGCTGGAGCGTTCGGCCGGCCATGCGACGGGAGCCTATCACGTCCCCGCGGCCGACATCGAGGCCTACGCCGTCTACACCAACAACATCCCCTGCGGGGCCATGCGCGGCTTCGGCGTCAACCAGGCCGCCTTCGGGCTGGAGAGCTGCATCGACGAACTGTGCGAGAAGGGCGGCTTCGACCGCTGGCAGTTCCGCTACGACAACGCCTTGCAAAACGGCGACGTGACCTCGACCGGCCAGATCATCGAGGGTGGGGCGGGCGTGCGCGAGACGCTGCTGGCCGTCCGCGACCAGTTCTACGCCGCGAAATACGCCGGGCTGGCCTGCGGCATCAAGAACACCGGCGTCGGCAACGGCATGGCCGACGCCTCGCAGGTGCGGATCACCATCGAGGCGGCCGATCGGGTGACAATCGACCACGGCTGGACGGAGATGGGCCAGGGCGTCCACACCATCGCGGTGCAGACGCTCTGCCAGGAGACAGGCATCGACTCTTCCATCGTGCGCGTGCGCGTGGACACGGGTTCGCGCCAGGAAGCGGGCATGACCACCGCCTCGCGGGCCACGTCGCTCGTCGGCAACGCCATTATCAATGCCGCCGCCAGGCTGCGGGAAGACTTGCAGACCCACTCGCTGGCTGAACTAGTCGGCCGCGCGTATGAAGGCGCGTGGGTTGTCGACTGGACGACAAAGCCGGGTCACGAGAAAAACGGCAAGGTCGTCACCCACTACTCCTACAGCTACGCCACGCAACTGGTTACCCTGAACGACGACGGCCAGATCGCCAAGGTCGTCGCCGCCCACGACGCGGGCAAAATCTACAATCCGACGCTCTTTGAAGGCCAGTTGGAAGGCTCCATTCATATGGGGCTCGGCTACGCGATCAGCGAGGAGCTGGTTCTGGAGGGTGGGCGGCCGAAGAGCACGCGCCTGCGGCAGATGGGCATCCTGCGGGCCAAGGAGATGCCGGAGATGGAGATCATCGGCATTGAAGTGCCCGACCCCTATGG
>CAZSOD010000089.1:0-14025 GCA_964608255.1 uncultured Ardenticatenaceae bacterium | reverse complement strand
TCGTCGGCCAGCTTGGCCACGTCCTGCTCGACCATCACCTTCGACTTGCCATAGGGCGTTACCGGGTTGAAAGCCGACTCCTCGTTGAGCCAGTCGTCCACGCCCGCGCCGTAGTTGCTGCACGACGATGAGAAGACGAAGCGCTCGACGCCGAGTTCCTTGGCCATCTGGGCCATCCGCACCGAGGCCTGGTGGTTGATCTCGTAGGTCAACTCCGGGTTCAGGTCGCCCAATGGGTCATTGGACAGGCCGGCCAGGTGAAGAATAGCGTCGAAGCCGTCCAGGTCGGCGTGGGTCACGTCGCGGACGTCGCGCTGGATGGCGGGGATGGACGCGGTGGCGTTCTCGTCGCCGAAGGTGGCGGCCTGATAGAGGTTAGTGTCCAACCCGACAACATCGTGGCCCGCCTTCAAGAGCATGGGCACGAGCACCGTGCCGACATAACCGTTGTGACCCGTCACTAATACGCGCATTGTGTTTGCCTCCATTCCTACCAGATCTTCCACGGCGCTTCGCCGCTGTCCCAGAGCTTCTCCAGCGTGTACTTGTCGCGCCGGGTATCCATACATTGCCAGAAGCCGTCGTGCTTGTAGGCCATCAATTCGCCATCGGCGGCCAGCCGTTCGAGCGGCTCCTTCTCGAACTGCGTATCGTCGCCGTCGATGTAGTCAAACACCTGCGGCTCAACTACGAAGAACGCGCCGTTGATCCACCCTTCGGCCGTTTGCGGCTTCTCGGTGAACTCGCGGATGCGGTTGCCGTCGAACTCCAGGTGGCCATAGCGCGCCGGGGGGCGCACCGCGGTCATGGTGATCAGGCGGCCGTGGCTGCGGTGGAAGGCCAGCAACCGGTTCAGGTCAACGGTCGAGACGCCGTCGCCCCAGGTCAGCATGAAGGTCTCGTTACCGATGTAGGGCTGGAGGCGCTTGATGCGGCCGCCGGTCATGGTGTTCAGACCGGTGTCGATGAGCTGGATCGTCCAATCCTGGATGCCGTCGGTGTCGTGCATGTCCACGCGCCCGGCTTTCAGGTTCACGGTCAGGTTGCTGTTCAGCGAGCAGTAATCGACCATGTAGCGCTTAATGACCTCGCCCTTGTAGCCGAGGGCGATGACGAAGTCATGGAAGCCGTAGCACGAATAGTGCATCATGATGTGCCACAGGATGGGCCGGCCGCCAATCTCCACCATCGGCTTGGGCTTGATCTCCGTCTCTTCCGCGAGCCGCGTGCCGTGCCCACCGGCCAGAATGCCAACTTTCATGCCTTGTTCACTCCTTTTCATCCGAACCCGACCGGTTGGCGCTTGCCGCGCCAACCGGTCGGGCGTTCGGGGATTCCCTATCTTATCTAGCGAATGATCACCGGCAAAACAATCGCCGTGCCCTGGACCGTAATTTTTACAGTCGCGCTGCCCTGGCCGGAGCCGTCGGAGGCGATGAACGTGACCGTGTACTGGCCGGCCTGGTTGATGCCCGGCCGCCAGGTGAAAGTCCCGTTGCCGCCGCCGTCGTCCTTGAACGTTGCGCCGGGCGGCAGGTTCTGGGCTGTGAGCGTTACCGCCTGGCCCGTCGGGTCAACGCCACGCACCTGGAAGGTGAGCAGCTGATTGAGGCCGACGACCTTGTCGGGGATGGCGTTCACGGCCGGCGGGGCGTTGCTGGAGAAGGTCGCGTTGATGACGGCGTTCTTCTGGATGGTATACGTCGCCGGGTTTTGCGCCCCGGTCAGATCGCCGCTCCAGCCCGTGAAGTAGTTATTCGGCGCCGGGATGGCGTTCAGCGTGATCGTGTCGCCGCAAAAGTACTCGGCCAGTTGCGGTTGGACTGTGACGCTGCCGGGCCCGGTAGTGTTGATGGTGAGCGTGTGGCGATTCTGGGTAAAGACCGCCTTGACGTTCATATCGCGCGTCACGGTCAGCAACTCGACCGGGTTCGTTCCGCTCAGATCACCTTCCCAGCGAGTGAAGCTCCAGCAGGAATTGGCCTGGGCCATCAGCACAACCTGCTCATTATAGACGAAGGTCGGCTTGTTCGGGTTGAGCGACACCATGCCGCCCGGGCCTTGCTGACCCAGACTGACGATTTCGACAGCGAGATCGTACTGGTCCTGCACAAAGGTGGCGTTGATGTCGGTGTTGCCGGTCATGGTGACCTGAACTTCCGCGTCGCCCGAGGTGATCGCCCCGCTCCAGCCGCCGAACGTCCAGCCCTGGTTGACGTTGGCCCGCAGAGTAACGACGTCGCCATACACGTAAGTGCTCTTGATGGGCGAGACGGAGATCGTGCCGCCGCTGCCAACGCCGTCGTTGATGACGTTGACGTTCAGCGCGTACTGGTCCTGCTTGAACCGGGCCGTCACCGTCTTGCTGCTGTCCATCGTCACGGAGATAGTGGGCGACGTGCCGACCGCGCTGCCGCTCCAGCTGACGAAGCTCCAGCCGGGCTGAGGCGTGGCCGTCAGTTGCACGACGTCGCCGTAGACGTAGGTCGGCTGGTCGGGGCTCTTGGTCACCACGTTGCCCTCGCCGCCCGCGCCTTCGTTATTGACGACGACATTGAGCAGGTACTGGTCCTGGGTGAAGGTCGCGGTCACGTTCTTGGGCGCGTTCACCGTCAGGCTGACAGTGGGCGCCGTTCCCGTCGCGTCGCCGCTCCAGCCGGCAAGCGACCAGCCGGGGACGGTGGAAGCGCTCAACACGACTTCGTCGCCGCAGGCGTAGGGGTTTTTGTCCGGCAGCTTGGTGACGGTGCCGGTGCCGACGACGTTGACGTTAACCGTCAGGGGCGACCCGTCTTCAGGGACGATGGGCAGGTCGGAGTTGAAGAAGTAGTCGACGACGGCATTCATACCCGGAGCCGCGCCGGCCGCGCCGGAGTTACCGGCGAAGAAGCCGACCTTCAGCGCCGACATGGCGAAGTCATAGGGCGGGTTGGCGCGCTCCCACTTGGTGGCCGCCTCACTCGCCTTCCAATACCACGTCCACGTGTCGCCGGCGCGGGTGATTTTCATGAGCGGCGGCGGCGTGGTCAGCGGCGGCGTCAACAAGCCAAACTCGCGCGTGGCGTCCTTGACGGTCACGCCGTTCTTGATGAAGCGAACGAACATGAGCGGGCCTTTCGCGGCCGACTGCTCGAAGCCAAAGCGGATATAGGTGTTGGCGTCTTCCTCAACCAGAAGGCCCTGCATCTGGCCGACCGCAGTCACCTGCGAGTCGAAGCGGATTTCAACCGCGAAGTCGCCGTTGTTGGCCACCTGCATGAAGCGCGGCGGGCCGCCAGCCGACCAGTCGTGCGCCTGGCCGGCAGGGACGTTCAGCAACAGTTTTTCGCCGTTGACGCTGTAGGTCGCCTGGTTGCCGGAGCCGCCGGGCACGGTCGGGATGAACGGCTGCCAGCGTTCCGTGTTGAGCGCGCAGGTGTTGAAGTCGTCGGACAGCAAGTTGCCGAACTCGGTGGTCGTGAAGGTCTGGTCGCCGCTCGTTCCGGCGTTGCCCTGCTCGTCGCTGGGCTTGATGATGAAGTGGTAGAGGGTCTCCGGCTGCAGGCCGCGAATCTGGACTGAATGGCTGGTCTTCAGCGTCGCGTCTTCGACCGTGCCCAGTTCATAGCTCTTGGTCTTGCCATATTCGATACGCGTGGTCGCCGGCTCGTTGGTGTTCCAGGTGATGTTGGCGCCATTGGCCAGCGGCACGGCGACGATATTGCTGACGTTGGGCGGCGTGGTGTCGGGCGCGGCGGTGGTGAACTTGTAGGTCACCGCGGCCATGCAGTTGCCGACCAGGTCGCAGCCCTCGATCTTGACGTTGTACTCGGTGGCGAAGTCGAGATTGCCAGGCGGGTCGTAGAAGAGCCGGTAGTTGCCCATCACGCCCTGAATCTGCGTCTTGTTGGTCACGTCTTCGCCGTTGACCGTCACTTTGACGGTCGTCCAGTCGACGCCGAACTGGTCATCGCCGAGAAACGCGATGACGGCCGCCTTAATATCCACGTTCGTGGCGTTGGGCACGGGCGATTGGCCGGTAACGGCCGGGGGGGTGCTGTCGGGACCGGCGGTAGTGCGGCGCAGGACGAACATGGGGCCGGGCTTCTCGACAAAGTGGCCGGGGCCTGAGCCGGTATAGCTATAGGTGATGCGGTTTAGACCAGGCAAAAGGGCGTTCTTATTGAACGACTTGACGCCCAGCGCCCAGTCGGCCGCGCCGACGAGCGACGGCGGCGTGCCGTTGATCGAGCTATAGGGGTTGCGCCAGTAGGCGCCGACGAGGTAGGCCTGGCTAAAGTAGGTGGCGACATTCGACGGCATGATGAAGTCATAGCTGACCGAGTCGGGCCGCTTGCCGTCCATGTGGATGCCATAGTCGGTGAAGCCATGGATGATGTAGGCGGTGACCGGCCAGTCGCGCATCAGCTTGAAGTCGGCCGAGACGCCGCCCGCGCCTTCCCGCACGTTGCCCGCCGCGTCAACCACGCGGATCTTGAACTTGATCAGCGGCTGGTTGGTGACGTGGGGGATGCTCCAGGTCACAGTGGCAGTTGTCTGGTTCGCTCTAGGCTTCACGGTGGCGATGTGGTTGATCGTGCCGCCGGTGGCGATCTCCTCGCGGCCGCCCGGCCACCAGTTGTTGCGGCCGGAGTTATGCCAGTCGCGGAAATTGCCGTCGTTGTCCTCGTCGTAGCCCTCGTACCAGGCGTGGAACTCGATGTAGGCGGTGTCGGGCGAGAACTCGGCCGTCAGCTTGAGCTGGTCCTTGTTGACCATCAGCGTGCCGCCGGCGTCGGCGTCCTTCGGGCCGCTGTCGTCCTCAATGGTCAGCAGCTTGCCGGTGGGCGGCTCCACGTCGCTGCCGGAAGCGGGCAATAGGGGGTTGTCGTTGTTGTGGTAGATACGGAAGGCGACGTCGTGGATGTGGGTCGGCCGGTTGGCGCGAAAGGTAATGGTGTTGTTGCCGACGTTTAGCTCCGACTTGTCGACCTCCAGTACCCAGGGCGTCCGGCTCCAGTCTTCGCCCACGGGCGAGCGGTAGACCGTGGGGCCGTTGTTCAGCGTGAACTCGATGCCCAGCGGATCGTAGGCACGCCACAGGTCAATGTAAACCTCCACCTTGAGGGCGTTGGTGAAGTCGTCGGGCAGGGCAAAGGTCATTGCCTTGGGGCACTCGTCCCAATTCTCGGGCTCCGCATACCAGGAGCCGCCCGGGTTAGTGGGCGAGCCGTCGATGTTGCAGCCGCCGGTGAACTGGTTGTGGTGGATCCAGTATTCCTTGTAGGTGACCTGATTGCTGTTGTTAAAGATGCCGGCCCCCACGCCGGACGGGCGGGCCAACAGCAAGCTTCCCAAGAGCATCAGGCCCACGATTAATACGGTGTGTTGTGCTTTGCTCCTAGACATTATTTCCTCGTTCCAGACGGTCTGACATGTGGTAGACAAGTGACCGGCTGCGGCGCGGCCTCGCGCCAGCGCAGGGCGCTTCGCCTGGACGGAAGCGGCGCTACTCTATCCGGTCGATGCCAATCCTGTTTGGAAGCCGGTGCGGCTCAGGCGTGAAATCCAGTACGTCGTTAGTGCCGCGCCGGGCCGGCATGCCGGCGCTCAACCGATAAGTGGGGTGACCGCGGCCCTCGGCCGCTTGTTGTGGCTCCAGATGCGTTACGCGCCAGTCGTCTCGTCCATATCCCTGAAGCCCACCGGCAAGCCGGCGTGCCCCTTACAAGCGCATCCGTGTCGCTTTGGTTCCTATGGCGAATGGTAGCGAGACCGGCTTACGATGCCCCTTAAGTGAAGCGACCGGCTGCCGGGCGGGCAGCCGGTCGCTATGCCGGAAAGCGGGTTGCTAGCGGATGGTCGCCGGCAGGTAGAGCCGGTAGCCGGTTAGCTGGATAAAGGTGGCCGTGACGTTGTGCTTCCGATTAACGGTCAGCACTTGCGTCGGGCCGGTGCCGTTGAGGTCGCCGCTCCAGTTCTGGAAGCGCCAGCCGGCGGCCGCCTTGGCGCGCAGTTCGACTTGCTGGCCGCAGGTGTAAGCGGCGCTGTCGGGCGTGCGTTGCACCGCGCCCTGGCCGGTTATGGTGACGTTGATGCCGGGGGCGTTGGCGTCTTCAGGCGCGATGGGCGTGGCGTAGTTGAAGAAGTAGTCGAACACAGCGGTGTGGCCGGGCGCGGTCGCGCCGGTGGCGGGGTGGCTGCCGGCGAAGAGGCCTACGCGCTGGACGTGAATGGAGTAGTTGAAGCTGCCGACGCTGGTCCAGGGACCGCCCGGCTGATAGCCGTAATACAACTGCCAGCGGTCGCCGGTGCGCCGCACGAGCATGTACATCTCCGACGCGGGGTCGGGGATGACCACGTTCTTGTAGATACGCGGCGCGCCGTTCTCCACCCGTCCGGCGAAGAAGCGCAGCGACTCACCGTCGTGGTAGAAGTCGATACGGATGAACTGGTCCTCTTCAGCCTCGATCAGGATGCCCTGCAACTGGTAGGCCTGGGTAACGCTCGACTCGACCTTCATCGTCACCGCGAAGTCGGTGTTGGCGACTTCCTGCAACAGGCGCGCGCCATTGTTGCCGTTGCGCCAGACCTCGTAGTTGGCGTCGGGAGGGATGGTGATTTTCACTTGCGAACCGGTCAGGGTGTAGTCGGCCTGACCCAACGGATCAACCCACGTCCACACGGGGTCGAGCACGCCGCACCCATCGAAGTCATCGGAGACGGGGCCGGCGGCGTCGGTGAAGGCGGCGACGATGTTCTTGTTGCCGTCCACGGTCAACACGTAGGGATTCTTACTACTGACGAGGTCGCCGCTCCAGCCCTCAAAGACAAAGCCTTCGTCGGCCGTGGCCGTCAGCGTGATCTGCGTGCCGGCGGTGAACTGCGTGCCCGGCGGGTCAACGGCGACAGAGCCGTTGCCGGCCGAGGTGACGTTGACAGTGTAGACGGGCGCGGTTACGAACGTGGCCGACACGGTCTTGTTGCCATCCATCGTCAGGATGTAGGGGTTGTTATTCCCGGTCGCGTGACCGCTCCAACTATCGAAGATGTAACCCAGGCTGGGCACCGCGGTCAGGGTCACCTGCTCGCCGGGCGCATAGAGCGCGCGGACGGGGTTGACCTGCACGGCGCCGTTGCTGGGCGGCAAGACGGTCAGGGTATAGACGCCGACCGCGCCGAAGGTTGCGGTGATGTTCACGTCGCCGGTCACGGTGACGGTGGCCGGGTTCTGCGCGCCGGTCAGCCCGCCGCTCCAGCCCAGGAACTCCGCGCCTGCGCCGGGAATGGCGGTCAGCGTTACCTGCTCGCCGTAGTCGTATTCGGCCTTGTCGGGGCTTTTGGTGACGGAGCCGCTGCCGACGACAGAGACGTTGACCGAGAAGCCTTCGGCGGGGATGAACGTGGCATTGACAGTCTTGTTGCCGGTCATCGTCACTGTCGCCGGGTCGTCGCTGCCGGTCAGGTCGCCGCTCCAGGCCGCGAACTTGTAGCCTGGCGCCGGCGCGGGCGTCAACGTCACCTGCTCGCCGTCGTAGTAGGCCGCTTTGTCGGGGTTCTTCGTCACCGTGCCGTTGCCGCCGGACGTTACGGTCAACGTGTAGACGTTCTCCGCGAAGCTGGCGGTGACCGATTTGTCACCGTCCATGACGACGACGACCTGGGCGGCCGTGCCAGTGGCGTCGCCGCTCCAGCCGGTGAAGCTGTGGTTGGCGCCGGGAATGGCCGTCAGGGTGACGCTTTCGCCATTGAGATAGGTGGCCTTGTCGGGGTTCTTGATGACGCCGCCGGAGCCATTGACGTTGACTGTCAGGGTGCGCGGCGGCGCGGTGGCGAAGTTGCCGGCGACGGTCATGTTCTGCGTAACCTGCACCGTAACCGGGTTGGTGGTGCCAACCACGTCGCCGCTCCAGCCGGTAAACAAGTTGCCCACGTTGGGGGTGGCCGTCAGCGTAACCGACTCGCCCTGGCTATAGAACGGCTTGTCGGGGCTTTTGACGACGGTGCCGAAGCCGTTGGCGCTCACGCTGACGGTGTACTGCACGTCCGCGACGAAGTTAGCCGTGACGGTCTTCGTCCCGTTCATCGTTAGCGTGGCCGGGTTCGTGTCGCCGGTCAGGTCGCCGCTCCACGAGTCGAACTTGAAGCCGGGGTTCGGCACGGGGGTCAGCGTGACTTGCTCGTCGCAGGCGTAATTGTCTTTTATGGGACTGCGCGTGACCGTGCCGCCGTTGGCCGGCAGGGTGGCGATGTTGAGCTTGCGGTCGGTGTCCTCCGGGTTGATCGGGCTCTTGGTGTTAAAGAAGTAGTCGATCTGGCCGACCATGGCCGGGTTCTTGCTGGAGTTGCCGACGTAGGGCCCATAGGAGCTAACGACGAGGTCATACTGGAAGCCGGCGGCAAAGGTCCACGACGTGCCGTTGCCGGAGTAGTAGAGGTTCCAGACGTTGCCGACCCGCTTGGCGCGCAGGTACATCGGCGGCGCGATGGTGATCGCCTGGTTGATGCGCTCCGTGGGCTGGCCGAGCAGGAAGGTGTAGGCCTGGATGCGGTAGGTGTCGCCGTCGTGGAGGAAGTTATAGCGCAGGAAGTTCTGGGCGTCGCCCTGGATGAGCAGGCCCTGGGCCTGATTCTTCTTGCTCATCGCCGACTCGAACTTGACGTCAAACTCGAAGTCGCCATTCTGGGCGTATTGCATGATGCGCGGCGCGTTGACGCCGCCGGTCCAGATATCGTGCCCCGCGCCCTCGGGGACGTTGATTTGTACTTGCGAGCCGGTCATCTCGACCGTCGCGTCGCCGACGGGGTTAATGAATGTCCAGCGCTGGCTATTGAGGGCGCAACCGCTGAAGTCATCGGAGATAGGCGTCTGGACGGCGGGGTTGGTGAAAACCGCCGCCACCGTGCGGTCTTCGAACATCTCCAGCGCGGCCGGGTTGGCCGTGCCGCTGAGATCACCCAACCAGTTGAGGAAGGTGGAGTTGGCCCCGGGCACGGCCGTCAGGGTGACGTCTTCGCCAAAGCGGTAGGTTCCCTTGTCGGGCGCGGCCTGGATGCTGCCCGTGCCGGTTCCGGTCGCGCTGAGCTTCAGTTGCGGCTGGGGGAGGACGCTATTGAGGTTGACGGTCACGTTGCCAAAGCGGGCGTCGACGTGGTGGGCCAGCAGGAGGATGGAGCCGCTGCGGGGCTCGCGATCGATGCCCTGCTTCTCAAAGTCCCAGGCGGCCGGTTCCGCTTGGGCGGCCTCCCAGACCTTGAAGCGGTACATGGAAGGCTTGCTGGGGTTGGCGTTAGACTCCACGCTGATCTTGAAGATGTAGGTCGTATTCAGGTTGAGCGTGCGCGTGCTCTCGCCCAGCACAAAGCCGCGATGGCCCAGTAGTTGCAGGCCCTCGCTGGTCGGGTTGCTCTTCCAGCGATACCAGCCAAGCGCGCCCAGGCGACGCCAGCCGGTGCGCGGTTGGGTGTCGTTCTCGGCCATGAAATGGCCCTGCCAGCGCACCATGACGCCGACGCCAGGCCCGTTGCTGGGAGCCTGGTAGCCGCTCGGATCGATACCCAGGATGGTGATGGGCACGGAAACGGTGTAATCCTTCCAGGAAAGGTCGCCAATGGCCAGGAGGCGGTCGAACTCGATGACCGTGGGCCGCGCCGCGCCGCTGTCGATAATCCACTGGCCGTCGACGACCTGGGCGACGTCGGTCAGCTTGGCCGCCGCGCCCCAGTTGACGGTATAGGTCTGCGGCGTCCAGGCCGGGGCGGCGCTGTACTGCACCGTAACGACGGCCTGGCTGGAGGCAAACGCACTGTCGAGAGCAGTGATGACGACCTGGTTGTTACCGGCCAGCAGATCGGTGTAGTCCAGCTCGATATTGAAGTCGCCCTGGCTGGCCAGGCGCATGTTATCCGCGCCCAGATTGAGAACGACGGGCGCGCCGCCATTGAGCGAATAGGTCAGGCTGGTGATAGGCGTGGCGCTGGCGACGCTGCCGAGAATGTTGATCCACTTCTGTGGGTCGCCTTTCGCGCCGAACTGCTGCACAGCGCCGTACCAGATGCTGATTACCGGCGCATCGGCTGAACTCTGGAAGTCCGTGCTGGGTTGGCCGGCGGGGCCCGACGGGCGAAGCAGCAAGCGTTCCGGCGCTTTGAGCGCGCCGACGCCCAGGGGCGGCATAGCGCCTTCCGGCATCTCGTCAGTCTGAGCGGGACGCGCGGCGGGTGCATCGGTTCCCATGGCCCCCGCGCCGGTGGCGGACAAGACCGCCAGCAGCGCCAGGGACAGGAGCAACAGCAACTTCGCCTGTCTGTTCATTGAATCTTCTCTCCTCGTGATGATGATACGTCGTCGCCTTGCAGAATAAATGAGCTTAACCAACCGGCGGCGGGTTGCGGCCACGGCCGCCCGCGCAGCGCGGCGGATCGATCGTGACCTTATCCGGGCCGTCCAGATTGGACAGGTACAGTAGCGGGGTGGCGTTGGCCGGGCCATGAGCGCCAGAATCGCCAGAAACGCGAAAGTGGGGCCGGCCTGGCGGGCCGCGCCCCTGCCCCCGTGGCGAGGACAGCGGGGAACGGGCCGGACTGTGGCCCGTTCCCCGGCTATCGCCCGCGATTTACCTCATAATCACCGGCACGGCGATCTTGAAACCCTGCCCGCTGATGAACTCGGCGGTGATCGCCATGTCGTGTGTAACCGTTACCTTGCGCACCGGGTTGGTACCGGTAGTGTCGCCTCGCCAGCCGACGAACGTCCAGCCCGGCGCGGGCGTGGCCGTCAACGTCACTTCCTGGCCGCAATAGTAGCCGGCCCGGTCGGGGCTGCGGGTGACGCTGCCCGAACCTTGGATGTCGATGTTAATCGGGTAGCGGCCGTCCTCGTTAGCGATGGGTGACGCGGTGTTGAAAAAGTAGTCGACGAGGGCGGTATGGCCGGGGATGTCGCCCTTGAAGGGCGTATTGCCGGCGAAAACGCCCACCTTCTTCACTTGCATGGGGAAGGTGAAGTCGATGTTCTTTGTCCACGTCACGTTGTCGAACGAGAACCACTGCTCCCACTTGTCGCCGCTGCGAACGATGCGCATGTACATGGGCGCGGGCACTTCGGCGACGCGGGTGTTGGCGCGCTGTCGCGGCGCCAGGTTGTCAAAGCTGGCGGCATAGACGTTGATCTCCTGCGGTTGCGTCGGATCCGACCGCTTGTAGAAGTCGAACCGCAAGAAGGTCTGGGCGTCTTGCTCGATGATAACGCCCTGGATGGCGATTGGCGCGGGCAGGTTGGAGTCGAACTTGACCTCGATGGTGAAGTCGGTGTCGTTCGACGGCTGCATCAGGCGCGGCGCGTCCATACCGGTTGACCAGACGTTGTGGGCCGTGCCGCCGGGCACGCTGATCTCCAGCTGGCGGCCGTTGAGCGTGAACGTGCCATCGCCCAGCGGGTTGACCTGCGTCCAGCGATTGTCGATCTCGCAGGCGCTGAAGTCGTCGGAGAAGACGCCCGATGAGGCGCTGGTCGAGAACGTCAGGTCGTCGGACTCGCCCTGGTTGCCGTACTCGTCGGCGGTGATGATCTTGTAGTGGTAGAACGTCTCCGGCTCCAGCCCGGTCAACACCACTTCGTGGTCAATGACCAGCGGGTCTTCCTGAACCGTGCCCCCCTCGTACTGAATCGTCTCGCCGTAGTCGACGCGGCTGATGCTGGGCTCGTCGGTCGTCCAAGTGACGCGGGCCAGGGTGCCGCCGGGCAGGACCTCCACCTCGTGCGTGAGGATCACGGGCGGCGACTCATCAACGATAAACAGGGCCTGGACGTTGTAGTCCTTGTCGACAGCGATGGTGGCGGGCGCGGCCGTGCCGGTCAGGTCGCCGCTCCAGAGAGCGAACTCGTAGCCAGACTGGGGCACCGGCGTCAGGGTCACGATGTCGCCATACAGGTAGTAGGGTTTGACCGGCGCGATGTTGACCACGCCGGGACCCTCGGTCGTGACCGTGACAGTGTAGTGCTGCTGGGTGAAGGTGGCGGTGATGGCCTTGTCGGCAGTCATCGTCAACTGGTGGCTTGGGGTGGTGTCCGTCAGGTCGCCGGCCCAGCCGCTGAAGAGCCAGCCTAACTCAGCCGTGGCAGTCACGGTGACCACCTGTCCGTGGCCATAGGCAGGCTGGTCGGGGGCTTTAGTGACCGCGCCGCCGACCGCGCCGGCCTCCCCGTTGCTGACAACGTTGACAGCAAGGTCGTACTGGTTTTGCACCAGCCGGGCGATGGCGACGACGTTTTGGGTCATCGGGAAGGTGAGGACGAGGTCTGTGCCGCTGACGCCCTGGCCTTCCCAGCCGGCGAACGACCAGCCCTCGTTGGGCGTGACGGTGATCGTCACCTCGTCGCCATAGAGGTAGGTAGCCTGTTGCGGCTCGACGGTGATCGTGCCGCCCGTGCCGATGCCCTCGGTGATAATCAGCGTTTCCAGGGTGTACTCGTCCTGGTCGAAGGTGGCGGTCACATCCACGTTGCCGGTGATCGGCACGGTCGTCACCAGATCAGTGCCGGTCCAGTCGCCCGACCAGCCGAGGAAGCTCCAGCCGGGGGTGGGGGTGGCGGTCAGTTCGACTTCGTCGCCGAAGAGGTAGGTCGGCTGGTCGGGGTTTTTAGTCACCGTGCCGCCAACGCCAGGCCCCTGGCTGACGACGTTGACGTTGAGCGCGTAGGGCGTGGAGTTGACGAACGTCGCCGTCACCACGGCCGACTGGGTTAGCGTGAGCGTTTCAGCAAGGTTAGTGCCGCTGAGCGCCCCGCTCCAGCCGCCGAACGCCCAGTCCGTGGCCGGGTCGGCGGTCAGCGTGACCGTTTCATTGCAGGTGTACTCAGCTTTATCCGGCGCGCGCGTGACCGTGCCCTCGCCGACGCGGTTGACGGTCAGCTTGATGCCAGGGTCGTCGCCGTGGAGCGGATCGTCAAGGTTCTCGAAGTAGTCGATGATGTTGACGTGGGCCGGGTCCGTGCCGGTATTGCCGACAAAGGGGCCGATCTGGCTGACGACCAACGTACGGGTGTAAGATGTGGCGAACGTCCAGTTCTCGCCGTCGGTCGAATAGCTCAGGTTCCAGATGTCGCCGGCGCGGTTGATGCGCATCCAGCTGGGCCCATTGATCGTGATGGGCGTGGTGAAGACAACGGCCGTATCGTTGCCCTTGCCGTCGACCAGGACGACGCTGCTGACGCCGCCGCCTTCGCTCTGGAAGTTGAAGCGCAGCCAGTTGGTCGAATCCTGCTGCACCAGCACGCCCATCGCCTGCGTCTTGCGGGTGATGGCGTTCTCGAATTTGACCTCGACGTCGAAGTCCTGGTTGGTAACAAACTGCATCAGGCGCGGGGAACCGAGGCCGGTTTTCCAGATGTCATGGCGCACGTTGGCCGGGATGGCGATCTGCGCGCCGGTGCCGGTCATCGTCAGAGGTGCGTCGCCCAGCGGGTTGATATAGGACCACACGGACGAGTCGAGGGCGCAACCGTTGAAGTCGTCGGAAACGATATCGCCGGGGGCGCGCTTGGTTTTGAAGGTCAGCGTGCCCGTCGTGGTTGTGTTGCCGTTATAGTCCTTGGACGTGAGACGGTAATAGTAGGTCGAGTCGTTCTGCAGGCCCGACAGGCTGAGGGAGTGCTGGGTGACCAGCGCCGGATCGCTGACCGGGGTCTTCTCAAAGGCGGCGGTCAGGCCATATTCCACCTTGCTGTCGGCCGTCTCATTGGTCGCCCAGGTGACGGTCGCCGTCGTATCGGTGGTGTCCACATGGACGGCCGAAATAACCGGCGGGGTGACGTCGGGCGGCTCGGTAGTGAACTCGAAGTAGTCGGCCAGGGTCATGCAGTTGCCCAGCAGGTCGCAGGCATAGATCGTGATCGGGACGGTTGTGGATGGCGCGAAGGGTTGCGACGGCGTATAGGAGGCGACGAGGTTGCTGGCCTGGCCGGTCAGCACCGGCGTCACCGGCTGGCCGCCAACGCTCATGATGACGCTGTTCTTGTCCACACCGCCGCCCAGATCGCCCAGG
>CAZSOD010000088.1:0-14292 GCA_964608255.1 uncultured Ardenticatenaceae bacterium | reverse complement strand
GCAGGGGAGCAGGGGAGCAGGGGAGCGTTCCCTCTCCCGGTGGGAGAGGGTCAGGGAGAGGGCGCTCTTCCCCCCCGCCCCCCCGCTCCTCCGCTCCCCTGCTGGCAATCGCGGCCAGCCTCATCCTCCTCGCCTCCGCCCTCCTCGGCCTGCGCACCGACCCCCTCATCCTGACCGACGCCGACGTGACGGCCGAGCGGCTGGCGCAGTACGAATGGTTCACCGGCAATATCGGCACGACGGTCAGCGCCGAGTACCTGACGCCCGCAAGCAGCCCACGACCGTGGACGAGCGCGTGGCTCAACGACGGCGAGCGTGACGGGGCCGTGGCTGTGGTCGGAGAACTTCGCGCGGCGGCGCTGCTCTCGCGCTCGGCTACCGTACAGGTGTGGGAGATCAGCGCCGGTCTGGGCGGGGCAACGCTCGTTTTGCCGACACTCATGTGGCCGGGCTGGACAGCGGAGATTGACGGGCAGCCGGCGGACATGGCCGCCCAACCCGGCTCTGGTCTAATGGCCCTCGTCGTGCCCGAGGGACGGCACGCGGTGACGCTGGCCCTAGGCCGCACGGCCATCCGCGCCGCGGCCGAGTGGCTATCCCTGCTCACGCTCGCCACGACCGCAGCCTTGCTGCTATGGGGCGCGCTGGCCAGACCCTCAAATTCGGTAGAGTCCGCATCCTCAGATGCGGACTCTGCCGTGAGGACGGCGACGGGCCATGTCACCCGCCACGCGCTCCTCCGTGGTCTGTCGTCCGTCGTCTGCGGTCTGCTCGCGCTCGCCGCCCTCGCCCTCCTCTGGCGCAACGATCCCACCGACCTGCCGCGGGACGATCTGACTTGGGACTTCGCCCAGATGGGCTACCTGCACCACGACCCTGGCGGCGTGCCCTTCGAGGGCGGGGCGCGGCTCTACACGTATGGCTACAGCGCCGACGAGATCGCCGCCGGCGAGACGCTGACGGTAACGCTGAGCGTCGCGCCGGGCGACGGCCGCGCGGCCACGCTGGCCCTGGCGACCCCGGCCACGGCGCGGCCAGCGCCCGACGGCGCGGCCGACCCGCCGCTCCTCGTCGCCGCCACGCAGTCCCTTGCCGCCGAAACGATAACCTTCGCCCTGCCCATTCCGCCCGACGCGCCACCCGGCCTCTACGCGCCACGGCTGACGCTTGACGGCGCGCGGCCGCTACTGCCGTCGGGCGGGACGAGGGGGGATTTGTTCTTGAGGCCAGTGCGGATAACGACCGCCGACGGCCGACCGCCGACCGCGGCCGGAGCGCCAACAGACGGCAGATTACAGACCACAGCCAGAAGCGAAGCAACTGGCAACGGTCTGAATGTTCAGGCCACATCGCTGACCATGCGCGACCCGACGACGCTCGACGGCCGCTTTGCCTGGTACACGGCCCTGCCCCTCGGCGCGCGCTACCAGTTCTCGTGGCGCTTGCAGGCCCCGGCGGGCGGCGCGCTGGCGCAACTCGACGCGCAGCCGGGCTACGGCTACCAACCTAGCGACGGCTGGCCGGCCGGGGAGTGGACGGCCGACTGGCTGGCATTGCGCCTGCCCGAGGCGGCCCCGGCCGAGGGCGACTATCCGCTGGTGATGCGCCTCTATGACGTCAACACGGGCCAGACCCTCCTGACGCGGCGGGTGGGCGTCCTGGCGTGGGCCGGCGGGGAGTGGCGGCCGCGGCTGCACGAACCGGCCTTCGCGCTGCCGGAAGGGTTGGCTCCAGTGGACGTCACCTTTGGCAGTCCAACGTACCCCTTCATCGCCTTGCGCGGCTACCGATTGGAGCGCAAAGCGGACGAGCTGCAACTGACACTCTACTGGAGGGCGCTGGACGACGTGCGCTTCGAATACACCCGCTTTGTCCACCTGCTGGACGCAACCGGGGCGATCGCGGCCCAGGCCGACAGCGCCCCGGCGGGCGATAGTTACCCGACCGGGCAGTGGGTGGCGGGCGAGGTGGTAGCCGACACCATTACGTTTGACCTGTCGGCGCTGCCTCCCGGCGACTACACGCTCGCCACCGGTTTCTACCGGCCGGTCGAGGGCTTTCCCCGTCTCGACGCCCTTGGCCCCAACGGCCCCCTTTCCGACGCCCGCGCGCTCCTGCCCGAAACGATCACTGTGGGACAATAAGAGGCGCACGCAAAGGCGACAAGGGAGCTAAGGGCGCAAAGAAACATCCAACGCCAAAACGCAGTTGCGCCCGCAACAGGCTTCCTTCCCTTTGTGTCCTTTGCTTCTTGGCACCTTTGTGCGAGCTCTTCTCACTCCGCCGCGGCAATCCGCCGGGAGAGGAAGGCCTGTTCGGCGCGGTTGTCGCAGAGGGCGAGGGCGCGGACGTAGGCGGCGCGGGCCTCGGCGCGGTAGCCGGCGCGGCGCAGAAAGTCGGCCGCCGCCGCGTGGTACCAGTGATAGCCGTCGAGCGCTTCGGCCAGCGCGGGGCGCTGCAGGAGGGCCAGCCCGGCCAGCGGTCCGCGGGCCATCCCCACCGCCACCGCGCGATTCAACTCCACGACCGGCGATGCGTCGCGGCGCACCAATTCGTCGTAGAGGGCGGCGATCTGCGGCCAGTCGGTGTCGGCCGCCGTCCGCGCCTCGGCGTGGAGCGCGGCGATGGCCGCCTGAATCTGGTACGGCCCGGGCCGGCGCAGCGCCAGCGCCCGCTCCAGCAGCGCCCGCCCGGTCTCGATCTCGGTCCAGTCCCATAGGGAGCGGTCTTGTTCTTCCAGCAGCACGAGGTCGCCGGCGAGGTCGGTGCGCGCCGCGCGGCGGGAGTCGTGGAGCAACAGCAGCGCCAGCAGCCCCATTGCCTCCGGCTGCGGGCCCAGGTCGGGGCGCGAGGCGAGCAGGCCGACCAGCGCCGACGCCAGCCGGATGGCCTCGGCGCAGAGTTCGCGGCGGATGAGATCGTCGCCGGCGCTGGCGGCGTACCCCTCGTTGAAGATAAGGTAGAGGACGCGCAGCACGCCGTCGAGCCGCTCAGGGATCGCCGCCACGGGCGGCACGACATAGGGGATGCCCGCGGCGCGGATCTTCGCCTTGGCCCGCGTCAGGCGCTGATTCATCGTCGGCACGGTGACGAGGAAGGCGCGGGCGATCTCGGCCGTGTCTAGCCCGCCCAGCAAACGCAGGGTCAAAGCCACGCGCGCCTCTGGAGCCAGAGCCGGATGGCAACAGGTGAAGATAAGCTTCAGCCGTTCGTCGGGGATGGCCGCGTCGTCCATGGCATCCGGAACTTCGCCGCCGGCGGTCAGGTCGACGAGTAGAGGGAGCTTATCTACCAGGGTGCGCTCGCGGCGGATGCGGTCGAGGGCCTTGCGCCGGGCGACGGTGATCATCCACGCCGCGGGGTTGTCGGGCAGACCACGATGCGGCCATCGCTCCAGCCCCTCGACAAGCGTGTCGCTCAGGGCGTCCTCTGCCAGGTCGAAGTCACCCAGGACGCCGATGAGAATCGCCAGGACGCGGCCGTACTCGGCGCGAAAGACCCGCTCAACGTCGCCGCTATCGGCCATAGAGGAAGGACGGGAACCACAGATTACACAGATTACTTCCCGTTATCTGTGTAACCTGTGGCTTCTTCTTTCTTAGCCGAAGTCGACGACGGGACGGATCTCGATGGAGCCGCGGCGAACATCGGGGATGCCGGCGGCGAATTCGATGGCCTCGTCGAGGTCGGCCGCCTCCACCAAATAGAAGCCACCCAGGTGCTCTTTGGTCTCGGCAAACGGGCCGTCGGTCGTCAGGCGCTGCCCGTTGCGCAGGCGCAGCGTCGTGGCCGTCTCCACCGGTTGCAGCGCCTCGGCGGCAACGTAGCTGCCCCGCTCGCGCAGCATGTTGCTAAAGGCAAAGTACTCGGCCATCTCGGCCTGCCCCGCTTCCTCGGTCTGGTCGCTGTAGGTCGCCGGGTCCACATAGATCATCAGCAAGTAACGCATCTTTCGTCTCCTTTGTGCTGGTGTTGGCGGCGATTTACTCGCTCGCATCTATCTATATGACGAACGGGGGCCAGCGATTTCGACAGGGCTCAACTCTTTTCTGGTCCCGTCAACAGGACTTTGCCGCGCCGGCCGGGCCGTTCGGCGTGGGCAACGGCAAGGTGGAAGTCAGCCAGGTCGTAGGCGGCCTCGACCGGCGGCACAAGGTCGCCGGCAGCCATGAGTTGCATCAGCGCCAGCAGCGCGGTCTGCGCGCGCTCGGGCGGGGTATGCTGGAACCAGTGGCTCAGCCAGAAGCCGCGCACGGTCAGGCCACGGAAGAGCATCTCGCCGTTATGCAGAGGCCAAGGCTCGGCGCTGAGCAGGCCATAGACGATCATCACGCCGCCGGGGCGCAGGCAATGGAGCGCCGCCGCGGCCGTCTCGCCGCCGACCGCCTCCAGCGCCCCCTTCACCCCGCCGCCGGTCAGCTCGCGAACGCGCGCGACCAGGTCGGGATCACCCGCGGCTAAAGCGGCGTCGGCTCCCAGGGCCAGCAGCTCCCCCACCTGCTCGGGCCGGCGCACGAGGTTTACGGTGCGGTAGCCACGACGCCGGGCCAGTTGGATGACCAGGCGGCCGAGCGTGGAGCCGGCGGCCGTCTGCAAGACCCAGTCGCCGGGCTGGAGCGACAGTTCGTCCTCCAGCATCACCCAGGCAGTCACCGGATTGACTACGAATTGGGCGGCCGTCTCGTCGCTGACCGCGTCGGGCACGGGCAGCAGGCGCGCCGCGTCGGCCAGGACGAACTCCGCCCACGTACCGGCTGCGCCAAGGGGGATGGCCCGGTCGCCAATGCGCCAGCCGCGCACGCTTTCGCCCAGCGCGTCGATGCGGCCGACACCCTCCAGCCCCGGCGTAGCCGGCAGGCGCGGCCGGCGGCCGTAGTCGCCGCTGATCGTCAGCAGGTCAGACGGATTGATCGGCCGGTGGGTGAGGCGCAGCCGGACCTGGCCCGCGCCCGGTTCGGGCAACGGCAGGTCTTCAAGTTGCAGCACCCCATCGGGTGGGCCAAATCGGTGAAAGCGGATCGCTTGCATGGCGCGTCTCTTAACGGGAGAGGAAAGCGACAGCGGCGTCAACGCTTTCCTGGGGGCTGACCTTGAGTCGCAGATCTTCAATGCGGCCGTCGGGGCCGATGATGACGTGACTGCGGATCACGCCCATGTAGGTCTTGCCGTACAGCGACTTCTCGCCCCACGCGCCGTAAGTTTCGGCCACGGCATGGTCGGGGTCGGAAACAAGCGTGTAGGGCAAGTTCTCCTTGGCCTTCCACTTTGCCAGCGCCTTCGGCTGGTCGGGGCTGAGGCCGATGACCGTAGCGTTGCCGGCCTCGATCAGAGGAAAACGGTCGCGGAAGCCGCAGGCCTGCGTAGTGCAGCCGGGCGTGTCCGCCTTGGGAAAGAAGAAGAGTACAACGCGCCGGCCGCGCAGGTCGGACAGGCGCAGCGGCGCGCTTTCGTCGGTTAGCAGTTCGAAATCGGGCGCGAGATCGCCGACATTGAGCATGAGGTTAACTCCTTTGTTAGGTCAGGGAAAGCCGGCCCCGCCCCGGAAGCGGCCGCGGCCGGCGCAACACCTCCTGATTATAGTCACCGGGGAGCGCCGACCAACAGTTTGTCAGGTTATCGTTGGGTTGGTGCCCCGGGCGCGCCGCTCATCCAGTTCACGCCGCACCGCTTCATACGTCTCCCGGTCAAGCGGAAAGCGCCAGGCCAGGACGAGCGACAGGGCCAGGGACACAGCGGGCAGGACGGTGACTACGAAGCGCATGGTCATCAGGGCGCTTTGGGGCTGCTCGATGAAGGCGCTGCCGGTATTGGAGCTGAGGTAGCCCGTGGCGGCCAGCAATTGCCCTACCCCGAACACGAGGATGCCCGTGCCAAACTTGCGCAGAAAGACGAGATAGCCGGTGTACATGCCCTCGCGGCGCTCGCCGGTCTGCAACTCGTCGACCTCGATCACGTCGGCGACGATGGCCCAGGGGATGATGCTCATGGCGGCGAAGCCCATCCCGGCCAGCACCGCGCCGATGAGGAAGTAGTTCTGCGCCCCCGGCGGTATCAGAGCGGCCACACTCAGGACGACGACCATGAAGCCAATGCTGATCAGGTAGGCCGTGCGCTTGTTCGTGCGCCGCATAAGAGCCAGGACGCCGGGGATGCTGATGAGCGAGACGGATAGCATGACGACCAGCACGACGTTATCGAAGCCCGGCGTGACGCGGATGTAGTCGATCAGGTAGCGCACGAAAACAACGAGGATGATGTCGCCGGTTGTGAAACACAGCAGGTAGATGAGCGCCGCGATGCGGAAGGGCTGGTTGCTGAATGCTTCCTTGAAGTTGCTAACCGGACGGATGGGCGAACGTACCGGCTGCTGCTCCGGCTCGCGGATGACGATGACCAGCAGGATGAAGGGCAGAGCCATGCTGGCCGCCCACAGGCCCGCGGCCAGCAGGTAGCCCATACGGAGCGCCTCCGGCCCTGCGCCAAACCAGGGAGCAAAGACTTGCTCGGCCAGCAGCTTGAACGCCCCGGCGGTGACCAGTTGCGCCAGAAACGATATCGCCGTGCGCCAGCCGGTCAGGCTGCTGCGCTCGTCATACTCCTCAGTCAGTTCCGGCACGAGCGCCAGGTAGGGAACGTTGACGATGGTGTAAACCGTGTCGTAGAGCAGGAAAACGGCGCTGTAGTAGAGCACCAGCGCCGCGCGGCTTTCCAGCGGCGGCACGGCGAACATCAGCATGAAGCTTAGCGCGAAGGGAATGGAGCCAAACAGGAGAAAGGGCCGCCGCCGGCCCCAGCGCGATTGAAGCCGGTCGCTGAGGCTGCCGACGAGCGGGTCGTTGATGGCGTCCCAGATGCGGCCGACCAGCCACACCCCGCCCGCCAGCCCGGCGCTCAGGCCGACGACATTCGTCAGGAAGATAAACCAGAATACGTTGCGCGCGGTGGCGCTGGCCGAGGTTCCCCAATCACCCAGACCATAGATAAACCGGGTTGTGGTTGTCAGTCGCGGCGGGGCGGCCAATTCACCCCCGTCCGTAGACGGGCACGGCCGCGCCGTTAACGTCCCTGGCCAGGTCCGAAGCCAGGAAGAGGATGACACTCGCCATCGATTCGGGCGTCACCCAGGTACTGAAATCGGCGTCCGGCTGCGCGGCGCGGTTGGCCGGCGTGTCCATGCGACCGGGAAGGATGCAGTTGACGTTGACGCCCCGGGCGCCCAGCTCCTCGGCCATCGCTTCGGTCAGGCGAATGACAGCCATCTTGGAGGCCACATAGGGACCGGAGCCGGCGGTGCCCTGCAGGGCGGCGCGCGCGGCGATGCTGATGATTTTGCCGCGTCCCTGCGCGAGCATGTGGGGAATCACGGCGCGCGACATGAGGAAGACCGTCCGCGCGTTCAGGTTCATCATGAATTCCCACGTCTCGAGCGGCGTCTCGTGCAGCGGCGCGCCGGCCCGATAACCGCCGGCGACATTGACCAGCGCGTCAATGCGGCCGAAGCGCGACATGATCGTTTCCACCATGCCGGCCACGGAGTTCTCGTCCATCAGGTTGCCGGCGATGTAGGCGCAGTAGTCACCTTCCGGCACGTCGGAGGCCAGCGCCTCGACCGCCATCTCGCGCTGCCGGTCGACCACGGCAACGCGAGCCCCGGCCCGATAGAAGGCGCGGGCGGCCGCCGCGCCCAAGTTACCTGCCCCACCTGTGACGACCACCACCTGACTGGAAAAATCAAACATGCTGCCTCCGTCTACGCGCTCCCAACCCAAATGCTATCACGCCCGCGAACAGAATCCAACTTCGTAGCTTGCTATCCACCCGATCTGTCAGTATTATCTTTTGTCTACCCATTTTCATCCGAGGGACACAATCAGGATTTGAATGGCGGGAAAAGTAAAGCCTCTTCCACCTGACAAGCTGCGTCTGGTGTGCGATCCCGGCGGGCTGTCGTTCGAGACGACGGCCGAGCTGGAGCCGACGACGGCCATTATCGGCCAGCCGCGCGCTACCCGCGCGCTCGAATTCGGCATGGGCCTGAAGAGCAAGGGCTACAACATCTATGTCATGGGGTCGCCGGGCACGGGCCGCAGCATGGCGATTCGCCATTTCCTGCAACAGCGCTGCCGTCGCGAGCCGACGCCGCCAGATTGGGTCTACGTCCACAATTTCGAGACCAGCCACCGGCCAAAGGCTATCTCCCTGCCGCCGGGCGAAGGCCCCGTCCTTGCCGAACGCATGAGACAACTCATCGAAAGCGTTCAACTCGCCCTGACGCAGGCTTTCGAAAGCGATTCCTACCGCAAAGCCATCCTGGCGTTGGAAGAGAAGCTGGCCGAGCAGCGCGAGCGGCTGCTCGACCCGCTGGAGCGCAAGGCCACCAACCAGGGCTTCGACCTGCAGGAAACGCCCTCCGGTCTAATGGTGACCTTGCAGGATGAGGACGGCGAAGGCAACAGCGGCAACGGCGAGGCGCTGGTCCGCCGCGACTTGCAGCGCGCGCTGCAGGTCGAGCTGCAGGACATCCTGCGCGAATTGCGCCGCATCGAGCGCGAGTCGCGCGAGGAGCGCGAAAAGCTTGACCACGAGGTGATCGAGGCGGCAACCCATGATGAATTCGACGGCTTGCGCGAGCAGTACACCGCGCAACCCGATATAACCGCCTATCTCGACGCCGTGCGGGCCGACGTGCTGGAGCAGTTTACAAAGGCCGCACCGGCCATGGACGACAAAGACCTGGAGCAGGCGGTTGACCTGCGGCGCTACGAGGTGAACGTGCTGGTCGACAACGGCGCGGCCGAGGGCGCGCCGGTTATCGTCCAGCTCAACCCGACCTACGATAACCTCTTCGGGCGGCTGGAGTACGAGACGCAGGGCCATGCCTTGACGACTCACTATACGCAAATAAAGGCCGGCGACCTGCATCGCGCCTACGGCGGCTATCTGGTGATGTACGCGCTGGACCTGATCCGCCAGCGCGAGACGTGGGAGGCGCTCAAACGCGCATTGAAGGCCGAGGAAATCGAGATGCGGCCGCCGCAGTCCGATGGCCCGGTCATCGCCAACTCCCTCTCCCCGGAGCCGATCCCGCTGCGGCTGAAGGTCATCCTGCTGGGCAGCGCCAGCCTCTACTATTCACTCTTCGAAAATGACGAAGAGTTCAGTGACCTGTTCAAGGTGCGCGCCGACTTCAGCGACACGATGCCGCGCGACCGGCAGCATGAGCAATCCTACGCCGAGTTTGTCGCCGCGCGAAGCCACGAAGAGAAGCTGCGGCCGTTTGGTCGGGCCGCGGTGGCCAAGATCATCGAGCATGGCGCGCGGCTGGCCGAGCACCAGTGCAAGCTGAGCACGCGCTTCGGGGCCATTGCCGATCTGGTGCGCGAGGCCGACTACTGGGCCGGGATGAACGGCCGCGACTGCGTGACGGCCGAGGATGTGCAGCAGGCATTGGACGAGCGCACCCACCGCGGCAACCAGACGGCCGAACAGTTGCGCGAAGAAATCCTGGAGGGCTTGCTCTTTATCGCCACCGAGGGCAGCGTCGTCGGCCAGGTCAACGGTCTGTCGGTCAGCGAAATCGGCGAGTTCACCTTTGGCCAGCCCGGCCGCATCACCGCCCGCACCTTTATGGGCGACGACGGCGTCATCCACATTGAGCGCGAGACGGCTATGTCCGGCCCCATTCACGAAAAGGGCGTGCTGACGCTCAACGCCTATCTGGGCGGCACCTACGCCCAGCATCAGCCCCTGTCGCTCAACGCGAGCCTGACGTTTGAGCAGAACTACGCCGGCATTGAGGGCGACAGCGCCTCATCGACCGAACTGTATGCCCTGCTGTCTAGCCTGAGCCAGATTCCCGTCTGGCAGGGGATCAGCGCTACCGGTTCGGTCAACCAGCGGGGCGAAATTCAACCCATTGGCGCGGTAAACGAGAAGATCGAGGGCTTTTTCGACATCTGTCAGGCCCGCGGTCTGACGGGCGAGCAGGGCGTTATCATCCCGGCGACCAACGCGATCAACCTGATGCTGCGCGAGGACGTGGTGCAAGCCGTTCGCGCCGGGACGTTCCACGTCTGGCCGGTGAATAGCATCGATGAGGGGATTCATCTGCTGATGGACAGGCCGGCCGGCGCGCCCAACGCCGAAGGCGAATATCCCGAAGGAACCGTCCACTACGCGGTGCAGACACGCCTGCGCGAGCTGGCGCTCGAGTTCAAAAACTACGGCGACGATCGCGGCCGCGATGACGAAGACGGGCGAGAGTAGAGAAGAGTTTAGGCGCGGATAGGACACGGATTGAACGGATAGAGGAGCTTTTCAATCCTTCCGATCTGCCCAATCCATGTCCTATCCGTGTTTAATTCATCGGCCCCAAGTGACGCGCGGCGCGGAGGAGGGCGACGACGCTCTTGGCGTCTTCGAGGCTACCGTCTAGGGCCATGGCCGTCAGGTCGGCCAGCGCTTGCGCCTCCACGGCGATCTCCTCGTCCACGTCCATTGGCAGCGGGTCGACCGTTAGCCCCTCGGCCAGGAACAGCGCCATGCGCTCGTTCGACACACCCGGCGCGGGCCAGATCTCGCCCAGGGGCGTCAGCGTCCCGGCGCGGTAGCCCGTCTCTTCGCGCAACTCGCGCTGGGCACAGGCCAGCCAGGGCTCGTCCGGCTCGCGCGTGCCCGCCGGCAGCTCCAGGATCGTCCGCCCCAACGCGGGACGATACTGGCGCAGCATCAGCACCTGGGGGCCGGCCGCGCCGGGCAGCACCGGCACAAGGACGACCGCGCCGGGGTGTTCAATGACGCCGCGCTCATAGATCCCGCCGTTCTCCAGCCGGAAGCTATCGACGCGAACGCGCCACTTGCCCTCCCAGACGATGCGGGATTGCTGGAGTTCCATGGACAAGTGCGAGACCTGACAGGTTTTCTGAAACCTGTCAGGTCTAGGGCGGTTAGGGCTTGGGCGGAATCCTGATTTGCTGGCCCACGTTGATGAGATTCACGTTGGGAATGCCGTTGTAGGCGGCCAGTTCCTCGGCCGTGAAGCCATAGCGCAAGCCGATGCGGAACAGGTTTTCGCCAGCGGCCACGGTGTGGATGATCTCGCCGGAGGGCGCGGCCGTGGGGGCCGGCGGTTGCGTCGGTTCCGGCGCGGGGGGCAATGGGGTTGGTGACGCTTCGATCGGCACGCTTCCATCCAGGACGGGCGGCAACGGCGTCGGCGAAGCAGCTTCCGGCAAAACGCCCGGCGTCGTAATCACGCTCGACGGCAGCGTCGCCAGCGGCAGCGTGGGGTTGACCAGAAGCCCAGTCGTCGCGGTGGCTGCGGGCTGGTTCTCAAAACCAGGCGCGGGCCGCACACAGGCAGTCAACGCCAGCACAAGCAGGGCCGTTATAGCCAACAACAAGCTAAAGGTAGTGCGTTTCACCCGCAACCTCCTCTTTTCCATGGATCGGCCGCCCGCCCTGGCGCCCGCGGGCCAGTAGGCCAGCGGCCTGACAGTTCAGGTCATGCACGCATGTAAACATAATGTAGTCTACCACAGAGGACAGACGAGAGCAAGATGCCGAATGGCAGGATGATCGTATAATCACTTGAATGTTTCTCCGGAACGAAAGAACACTCTGGGGTTCGTAGGGTGGCCGCGCCGCTTTCACCACGTCAACACCGACACCTGAATATCGGCATCAATGCTCATCTCCTGTCGGGCGCGGGGGGCTATCGCCGCGCTGGAATCCACCAGTACATCTATCAGGTGCTGCGCCATCTGCCGGCCGTCGACGGGCAGGCCTACACCGTTTACGCCCGCCACTCCGCCGATTGGAACGGCGGGCGGGGCTTGCGCGTCGTAACCACGGGGTTGCCGACCGAGCGGCCGCTGGCGCGCATTGTGTGGGAGCAGGCGATCTGGCCGTGGCGGGCGCGACGCGATAAGCTGGCGCTCTTGCACAGCATGGGCTTCGCCATGCCCCGATTCACCCCCTGCCCGGTCGTAGTCACCATCTACGACCTGAGCTTCATCCACTACCCGGCCATCTTTCCGGCGCTGCAACGTCGCTACCTGGCCGCGGCCACGGCCGACTCCTGCCGCCGCGCGCGGCGGATCATCACGATCTCCGAGTCGGGCCGTCAGGACGTACAGCGCATCTACGGCGTGGCGCCAGAGCGGATCGACGTGGTCGCGCCCGGCGTCGACCCGGCCTATCAACCGCTGCCGGCCAATCGGGTAGCCGAGTTCCGCCACCGCCGCGAGTTGCCGGAGCGCTTCCTGCTCCACGTTGGCACGCTGCAGCCGCGCAAGAACATCCCCTTGCTGCTCGACGCGCTGGCCCAACTCGGCCCGGACGCGCCGCCGCTATTACTCGTCGGCGGCAAGGGCTGGCTCTACGAGGATATCTTCGACCGGGTGATGACGCTCGGCCTGCGTGACCGTGTCCACTTCGCCGGCTACGTGGACGATGACGAACTACCGCTGTGGTACAACGCCGCCACGGCGCTGGTCTTCCCCTCCCTCTACGAGGGCTTTGGCCTGCCCATCGTGGAGGCGCTGGCCTGCGGCACGCCGGTCGTGGCCGCCGACACCTCCTCACTGCCCGAGGCTGGCGGCGCCGCGGCGCGCTACTTTGACCCGGCCGACCCGGCTGACCTGGCGGCCAAGCTGGTCGAAGTATTGGGCGACAACGATCTGCGCGATCGATTGCGCGCCGATGGCCCGATCCAGGCCGCGCGCTTCTCCTGGGCGCGCGCCGGGCAAGAAACGGCCGCCGTCTATGAGCGCGCGCTCGGTTTGCCGCCGCGGAGCGCCGCCTGATGAGAAGCCGCGTCATTCAATGGGCGACCATCGTCAGCGATCTGGCCCTCATCAACCTGGCCTTCGCCCTGGCCTATGTCGCCCGCTACGTCTGGCAATGGCTGCTGCCGGTCACCTTCTTCGATCCCTATCGCGCCTATCTGGGCCAGCAACTCATCCTGAGCGCCCTGCTGGCGCTCACGTCCGCCTACACCGGCGTCTGGCGGCGGCGGCGCGGTGAAGCCTGGTTGGACGAAGTAACGCGAGCGGGGACGGCCGCCGCGGCGGGCATTACCCTGATGATGGCCGTCACCTTCTTCCTGCAACCGGCCCCCTTCTCCCGCCTGCTCATCTTCTGGGCGCTGCTATTCATCGTCGCCTTCATCGCCGCGGCGCGTCTCGTAAGACGGCTGCTGTTGAACGCTCTCTACCGGCGCGGCATCGGCACCGACCGGGTGCTGGTCGTCGGCGTCGGCGAGACGGGGCGCAGCGTCATTCGCACCCTGCTGGCACGGCCCGACCTTGGCTTTTCGGTCATCGGCTACCTTGACGACGGCCGCGGCGAGAGCAACATGGGCCTCGGCCGCATACCCCGCCTGGGCCACTATGAAGAACTGGGGCACTACCTGGATGGTGAGGGCCGGATCGATACCGTCTTCGTTGCCCTTCCCGGCGAAATGCATCCCCAGTTACTGCAACTGCTCCAGGTTTGCCAGCACCACAACGTGCGGGTCCAGGTGGTGCCCGATCTGCTGCAATTGAGCCTGAATCGGGTGGAGTTCACCAACATGGCCGGTATTCCGGTGCTAGGCATGCGCGACATGGCCGCGTTCGGGGCCATCAGCCAGTCGGATCGCTTCTTCAAGCGCGCGCTCGACCTGATGGTGGTGGCTCTGCTAGCGCTCCCGGCACTGATCATCGGCGCGGTGGTGGCTGCCGCCATCCGGCTGGACACGCCGGGGCCGGTGATCTACGCTTCGCCCCGCGTCGGCCGCGACGGGCAGCGCTTCATGATGTACAAGTTCCGCTCGATGGTCGTCGGCGCAGACGAGCAAAAAGAGGCGCTGTGGAATATGAACGAGGCCGACGGGCCGCTGTTCAAGATCAAGGAAGATCCGCGACTGACGCGGGTGGGCCGGTTCATTCGGCGGACAAGCCTGGATGAGTTGCCGCAGTTCTATAACGTTTTGCTCGGGCAGATGAGCCTGGTGGGGCCGCGGCCGCCGCTGCCCGATGAGGTGGCATCCTACCGGCCGTGGCATCGGCAGCGGCTGGCAGTCGTCGGCGGGTTGACAGGGCTGTGGCAGGTCAGCGGCCGTTCCGACCTTACCTTCGATGAGCTATGTCTGCTCGACATCTACTACATTGAAAACTGGTCGGTGGGGCTGGACGTGCGAATCTTGCTGCAGACCATCCCGCACCTTCTAAGTAGAAGAGGCGCGTACTGATGGGAGCTATTCGTCAGCGTCATCCACCGGCGTGCTCGGCTGGTCGAGCCGCACGATAT
>CAZSOD010000087.1:5189-14615 GCA_964608255.1 uncultured Ardenticatenaceae bacterium | reverse complement strand
CCACAGCCGCTTCGACGCCGCGCCCGCCGGCCACGCCGCAGCCAACGCGCGCCGCTACCCCTACACGCTCGCCAAGCGCGATGCCCGAGCCCACCGCGACGATCGCGCCCGCGGCCGTTGTCGCGGCGGCGACAGCCAGACCCACGGCCACGGCACAGGCGACCAATGTTGCCGAGTTAGCGGCCGAGGTTCCGGCGGGCGCACCGACCCCCGCGGGGCCGGCTGGTTACGCGGGCCTCGTTGCCATAAGCGCCGGGGTGCTGTTGGCGCTCGCGCTGGCTTATCGCGCGTTAGGGGGCAGGCGTCGTGTCTCCTGAAAACAAAAAGGGCGCGACCGGTTGGTCACGCCCTTCGCTATCGGTCAGAGGAGAAACACTAGCGCGGCTCGATGACGAACCGGACGGCCGTGCGCTCTTGGGCGTCGATATCGACATCCACAAAGGAAGGGACGCAGGTGATATGGACGTTCTCTTCGGCGAGGTAGCCCTTGGCGATTACGATGGCCTTAACGGCCTGGTTGACCGCGCCCGCGCCGATGGCCTGCACTTCGGCGTGGTGCGACTCGCGCATCACACCGGCGATAGCCCCGGCAACGGCGGCCGTGCGGGAACGGGCCGAAACCTTGATGATGTTCGTGGTCTTCGGCGTATTTCCATTGCTGCTGTACATAGTTTGTTGGCCCAACATGTTTCCCATCATCGTGTCTACTCTCCCATTGCGGTCAAAACTACGATTGAAGATAGCATACCATTGAACGCGTCCTGTCTCTTAAGTACTTCGTCCCGTATTCGCGGGGTGGAATGACCGCTTGTTTCCGCCAGCCCGCGATCGATATGCCGTGAGCGATCCGGAACACTCCCTACCCTCTACCCCCGCCAGCGGACGCGGCCTCGTGTTCCGCGCGGCGGGGTTGGTTGCCGCGCTGGCCCTGCTGAGCCGGGTGCTTGGGCTAGTGCGCGAGATCGTGGTGCGCCAGTACCTGGGCGTTACGACGGTCGAGGCTACGGCGTTCGACATTGCCAGCCGCTTTCCAGAAGCCATCTTCCTGATCGTTGCCGGCGGGGCCATCGGCTCGGCATTCATCCCGACCTTTGCGGCTTATCTGAATCGCGACGACGAGGCGGGGAGCTGGCGGCTGTTCTCGGCCGTCATCAACCTCGTCACCCTGGCGACAGTAGGCGTCTCGGCCCTGGTCATGGTCTTCGCCGCGCCGTTCGTGACCTTCTTCTACGCCGAGAACCTGGCCGCGGAGCCGGCGCTGCTGCCGCTGACGGTCGCGCTGATGCGCATCATGCTCCTGTCGCCGGTCATTTTCGGCGTCAGCGGCATCGTCATGGCCGCGCTCAACGCCCGCCACCACTTCCTGCTGCCCGCGCTGGCCCCCTCTATCTACAACGTCGGCATCATCGCCGGCGGCGTGGCCGGCGCGACACTGGGCGGCCCGCTGGCGACCGCCTACGGGCTGGCCTGGGGCACGGTTGGCGGCGCGCTGGGCCACTTGCTGGTGCAGCTGCCGGGCTTGCGCGGCCAGGGGGCGCGCTACCGGCCTCTCCTGACCGTCCGCGACCCCGGCGTGCGCCAGGTCTTGCGCCTGATGGCGCCGCGCGTGCTGGGCCTCTCCTTCAGCGAGGTGAACAAGTTCATTATCCTCTTTCTGACAGGAACGATGGCCCTCGGCACGCTGCCCGCGCTGAACGCCGCCTTTCGCATCCTGATCATGCCCCAGGGTATCCTGGGACAGGCGCTCGGCATCGCCGCTTTTCCCACGCTGGCGGCGCTGGCCGCGCGCCGGGCGTTCCGTGATATGCGCGGCATCCTCAGTGACTCGCTGCGCCTGGTGCTCTTCCTGGGCCTGCCGGCAACCGTGTTGCTGGCGCTGCTGGCCGAGCCCTACATCACTATCCTCTTCCAACGCGGCCTGTTCGATGCCCAGGCAACGGCGCTGGTGTCGGCCGCGCTGCGCTTCTACGCCCTGGGTCTCATTGCCCTGACCGCGCTCGAGGTCGTCGCCCGCGCTTTCTATGCACTGAGCGATACGCTGACGCCGGTGCTGGCCGGCGGGCTGCAAATCCTTGTCATGTGGGGTCTTAGCCTCTGGTTCCGCGACGCGGTTTTCCCCGGACTCGGGTGGTTGCCGCTGGGGGGGCTGGCGCTCGGCTTTAGCCTGTCCAACATCCTGGAAGTAGGCGTGCTGCTGTGGCTGCTGCGCCGCCGGCTCGGCGGGCTGGACGGCCGCGCTTTGCTTTCAGCCGCGACGCGCATGAGCCTGGCCGCTCTGGTCATGGCCGCGGCCATCGTGCCGGCGCTGCTGTGGCTGCCGCCGGATGCGGTCTGGGCGCGCGCGCTCGGCGCGACGGCGTTCGGCGGGGTTGCCTATCTGGCAGCGTCGTGGTTGCTCGGCGTGGAAGAGTTGCGGACGCTGCGGGCGCAGGCGGGGCGGCTGGCGGGCCGGCTGCGGCGTTAGGGAGCGTTGCCAGTCCCGTGGCGCGCCATGAGCCAGCCGGCGACCGCGCCCACCACGACGTAGATGCCAATGTAGACCGCGCCGCCCGGCCGGCCAGTGAAATCGAACAGGCGCAGGTGCCACAGTGCGGCGACGGTGATGAAGACGATCAGGCCATATTCGGCAAACGCGAAGGTTAGCACTGCCTGTAGATTGCGCGTCGCCAGGAGGCCGGCGGTGGCCAGCGCCAGAGACAGATAAAACGCGCCGAAGCTGCGCAGCGAGAATGGCGACAGGACTTCCGGGAAGATGCCGCCGTTGGTGGCCGGCCAGCCTGGTTGGGCGACCAGCCCGTAGACGCCCAGAAAGCCCACGAAGAGGACGAAGGCGAGAAGGAGGCCGCGCAAGATGGGTGTGACGCCGCCCGTCGCTTCGCGCGTGGGCCGGCGTCGGAGCCAGTCGGCCGCGCCCCATAGCGCGGCCAGCGCGTTGACGGCCAGCGCCAGGAGATAGAGCCAGGCGATGGGGTGGTCGAGGCGCAGCTTATCACGGAACGCCAGAACGACGGCCAGCTCCAGCCCGCCGAAGAGCCACAGGTAGAGCAGCGCCGGGTAGACCCGCGCCCAGCGCCAGCGCTGCGCCGCCACAAACGCCGCCCAGGCGTTGCCCAACGTCCAGCCGCCGATCGTCATGGCGACAAAGGAGGAAACCTTCCAGGCAAAGGCGGGCGCCAGGCGGCCCGGGAATAAAAACAGGGCCAGACCCAGCGCGAGATAGAGCACGGCCAGCACCCGGGTCAGCCAGCGGGAGGCGTTCGAGAGCATGGCGCGGGATTCTAGCCCCACGCCGGAGCGGCGCAACAAAAAACCGGCGCGAGGCCGGTCGGGAACGGGGAGCGCGGGTGGTAGTTCGCGCGTTAGTTGCCCGCGGAGATTGCGGCGTCGTTCATGGTCGCGGCGGCCCGGCCGAGCAATTGGCCATTCACCCAGACTTCGACGGAGTACGTGCCTTCCAGGAAGCCTTCCTCCGGACTGAGGTAAATGTAGCCTGGACCCTCGTCCCCATAGGCCCACAACTCGTTACCGCCGTCGATGACCTTGCCGTTGTGACGCCATACCCAGGCCCACTCCATGCCGTCGGCCATGCCCGCGTAGGGGAAGGTGGCGTAGAGGGTGTAGAAGCCCTCGCCGAAGAGGCTGGCCGGGTTGATGGCCTCGTACTCGTCGGTGACCGCGTTGGAGAGGACGAGCGGGCCGATTTCAGTATCGGGCTGCAACTCGACCAGCGGATCAAAGCGGTCAAAGGCGGCCGGCAATTCGGGTGAAAGGGCGGCTGCGTCGTCGCTGTTGAGGAGGAAATTCGCCACACCACCGCTCTGCGCAGACGCCATCGTGCGCTGCTCAGCGGCGGCCAGTTCTGCGGCGCTTGGCTGGGCCATCAACTCCTGGATATCGGCGGCGACGGGTTTGGCATTAGTAATCAGCGCCATGCGCAGGATGCCATCGTCAGGGGTACGCCAACCATAGAAGCCGATGCCGCCGGCCATCACCAGCATGATCAGGCAGATGGACAGGTACGACTGCATCCGCTTGGCGGCCTGCTGGCGCATAAAGAAATAGGGCGACCGCTTGGTGTCACGCAACGACTTCGCCGACAGCAACAGCGCTATAGCCGCGAGCACCAGCAGCAACCCTAATAACCAGGGGAGTATTGTCCCGGACAGCAACAGACTAAGACTGCTCAAACAGTTCCTCTTCCAGAATGCCCTATCATTATAGGTGCAAACGCAACGGACCGCAAGCCTTAGGTATATCCGCCATGACAGATGCGGCCAACTCTGCCCTGAATTGCCGCCATAATGCCCCGCTTATGACTCCGCAAATGAGCGCCAGATGAATTGGCCCGTTGCGCCATCGTCAGTCCCGAGCGCCGGAGCGCTAGCAAGACATTGCCAATCCAGGCTGGAGCGCAAACGGTGCGAACTCGGTTTCGGCCAGAAAGCGCCGGATGGACGTCGCCAGCGGTAGCTCCCCACTTCGAATCCGGTCGCCGTAGACGGCCCGCCAGCGGGTGCGCGCGTCGCGGGCGGCGCGAAACTCGACCAGCGACATCTCCGCCTCCGGCCCGGCCTCATCCATGAAGCCGGATGTGAAGTAGTCGCGCTCGGCCGTGGCGCGGTCATAGGCCACGCGGGCAATTGCCGCCTCCCATCCTTCCCGCCGCCACGTGATCCGACCGTAGGACGCTCGCCCGTCGCCGTCGCCCGGCAGCCCCACCGAGCCGACGTTGACTACCTGTGTCCCGTCTACGTCTCGTTGGTGGGGAATGTGAGTGTGGGCCGTGACGAAGACGGCCGTCCCCGGGACGATCTTGCGCCGCGCTTCCTCATCGGTTGTGAAGGGGTAAATGCCCGCCCGATTACCCAGAACGGACGCGTGCATGGTGACAAGCCGCTCGCCGCCGGGCGCGGCCCACTCCCAGCGCTCCGGCAGCGCGCCCAGCGCGCTCACGTCCCCAGCAAACTGCTGGAACGTCCACTCGCTCAGCCGGATCAAATCATAGGCCGGCCCCTCGCGCGGGCCGGTGTAGTCGAGCCACTCGGCTACGTATTCTTCGTGGTTGCCGCGCAGGACGATCCAGCCGTCGGCCGCGGCCCGCCCGGCCACGTAGCGCCAGCAGGCGACGTTGCTTGGCCCGCCGTTAACCACGTCGCCGTTGACGACGACGATATCAGGTCCCCAGGCATCCACGTCGGCGGCCACCGCTTCCAGCGCGGGCCAGTTGCCGTGGATGTCGGACAGGATTGCCAGCTTCATACGAACTATGGACTACGAGTTACGAACTACGAACTACGAATGAAGACGTCGCTCTGCATTCCTAAATCGTAATTCGTAATTCCTAATTCGTGTTCACTCCTGCCACCACGGTTTGCGTTTCTCCAGAAACGCGCCCATGCCCTCGCGACCCTCGTCGCTGGCCCGGCGGCGGGCGATGGTCTCGGCGGTGTAGGCGCGCACGCTCTCTTTCGGTCGCCAGGCAACGGTGTGGATGAGTTCCTTGGCCGCGGCCTGGGCGCCCGGGGCTGCCTGAAGCAACTGCGCCACGCGCCCGGCGACGGCCGTATCCAGTTCCTCTTCGGCGACCACGTGGTTGACCAGCCCCACCGCCTGGGCGCGGCGGGCGTCGAAGCGCTCGCCGGTCAGGAATAGCTCGCGGGCGTGGGCCGGGCCAATGCGCGCCAGCACGAACGGCGAGATGACCGCCGGCACAATGCCCAGCCGCGCCTCGCTGAAGGCGAACGTCGCCCGCTCGACGGCGACGACGATGTCGCAGCAACTGACCAAGCCGACGCCGCCGCCGATGGCCGCGCCGTTGACCCGCCCGATGACCGGCTGCGGGCAGCGGTCGACGGCCAGCATCAAGTCAAAGATGGCCTGCCCATCGGCGACGTTCTGGGAGAAGGTATAGTCGGCGGCGGCGCGCATGAAGGCCAGGTCGGCCCCGGCGCAGAAGGAGCGGCCGCGGCCGGTCAACACAACCACGCGCACCTCCGGCCGCGCCAGCAGCTCGCTGAAGATGCGCGTCAGTTCCGCCATGATGGCCGGGTTCAGGGCATTGTGCTGTTCCGGCCGGTTCAGGGTCACAGTCAGGACGCCGCTGACCAATTCCTGCGTGACGGCGTCGTCGTTATCGGGCATGGTTTCGTTCCTCCGGGAGCGCGCAAGCGTCCACAAAACGTAGGGGCGGGTCTTAGACCCGCCCCTACCATAGTGAATTAGCGTCGCTTTGTCTACCGGAAGGTAATGGCTTAGGCAACCTCAACCGGCTGCGGGGCCGGCGCGGGCTGGACGGCCGGGGCCGTACCGTTGCTGGCCTGGGGCTCATTCATCAGCTTCTCGAACGCGGCGCGGTCAAGCGTTTCCACATCGATCAGCGTCGTTGCCAGGTGAACCATGCGGTCATGGTTCTGCTCGATGATGGTCCGCGCCCGGTTGTAGTTCTCTTCCAGGAAGCGCTTGACCTCGGCATCGATGGTCTGCGCCGCTTCCTCGCTGTAGTCCCGGCCGCTGCCGAAAAAGCCCATCTCCCGCCCGACGAAGGGGTTGGCGGAACCGCCGCCATAGGTCGGCAGACCGAGCCGGTCGGACATGCCGTACTCCATGACCATCGCCCGGGCCAGGCGCGTCGCCTGTTGCAGGTCAGCCGCCGCGCCGGTGGTGACGCGGCCGAAGAAGTGCTCTTCGGCCGCCCGGCCGCCGAGCGCCATGGCGATCTGATCGTCGAAGAACTCGCGGCTGTGGACGGCGCGGTCTTCGGGCAGCGACATGACGTAGCCACCCGCCCGCCCGCGGGGTACGATGGTGATCTTCTGCACCGGGTCGGTGTTGGTCAGGAAGAAGCTGACGACGGCGTGGCCCGCTTCGTGGTAGGCCACGGTCATTTTGTCGTCCTCGCTCATCACCCGGCTCTGGCGCTCCGGCCCCATGACCACGCGGTCGAAGGCGTCCTGGAACTCAAGCAGGCCGATGGTGCGCTTGCTGCGCCGGGCGGCGAAAATGGCCGCCTCGTTGATGAGGTTCTCCAGATCGGCGCCGGAGAAGCCGGCCGTGAGGCGGGCCATCTCCTTGAAGCTGACCTCGCTGGCGATGGGCTTGCCGCGGGCGTGGACGCCGAGGATCTTCTCGCGCCCGGCGATGTCGGGCAAATCGACGAAGACCTTGCGGTCGAAGCGACCGGGACGCAGCAGCGCCGGGTCGAGGATGTCGGCCCGGTTGGTGGCGGCGATGACAATGACGTTCGTCTCGTTGTCGAAGCCATCCATCTCGACCAGGATCTGGTTGAGCGTCTGCTCGCGCTCGTCGTGGCCGCCGCCGAGGCCCGCGCCGCGCTGCCGGCCGACGGCGTCGATCTCGTCCACAAAGACGATCGACGGTGCGGCGGCTTTGGCCTTCTCGAACAAATCGCGCACGCGGCTGGCGCCGACGCCGACGAACATCTCGACGAACTCGGAGCCGGAGATGTGGAAGAAGGGCACGCCCGCCTCCCCGGCGACCGCGCGGGCCAGCAGCGTCTTGCCCGTTCCGGGCGGGCCGACCATCAGGACGCCCTTGGGGATGCGCGCCCCGACCTGCACGAACTTCTCCGGCTCGCGCAGGAACTGCACCACTTCGGCCAGTTCCAGCTTGGCCTCCTCCACGCCGGCCACGTCGTCGAAGGTGACGGTTGGCCGGTTGGCGTCGGTCAGGTTGCGGGCGCGGCTGCGGCCGAAGCCAAAAATGTTGTTGCCGCCGCCACCCTGCATCTGGCGGAAGCCGCGGGTGAAAACCCACAGCAGTAGCAGCACCGGCAGGATGGCCAGGCCGATGCTGATCAGGTTGTTCCAGGTAGACTGATCGCGGACCACCAGCTTGTTTTCAAGGTCCGTGGCCGAAATGCCGTAATATTGGAAAGTCTCGATGAGGCTATCGGAGGGTGACTTGACGGACCCGAAGGTTCGACCGTCGTCGAGCGTCACTTGCAGCCGGTCGCCGCTGACTACCAGCTGCTCGACCTGGTCCTCGCGGATGTAATCGGCCATTTCCTGAAGCGTAATCTGCTCCGGGCCGCTGAAACGGCCGCTGAGCCACAATTGAAGCCCCAGAATGACCGCGAAGATTGTCAGAATCCAGACCCAGGTTGGAATATTGGGCCGGTTCTCGTTTGGTTGTTCATCCATATCGCACAACTCCCGCAGGGCAACCGCGCGCTATCCTTGATAAGGTGCTTGCCTTGGTGCTCGCTGGGTGAAACACGCTGAAAAACAAGGCCGGTTGTTGTCGTAGCACTACTATCAAATGGGCACATCCACAGACACGCCCGCGCATGTTAAAAGCTTACCAAAATTCCCCCCGGCACGCATCAGCGTTTAGCTACTGATTATCTAGGGCAGGCAGACGCCGGCGATCAGGGTCCAGGTGAACAACGGAGCGGGGCCGGCATCCCCAGGGATTAGGCGCAATCAACAGCCGGTAACTAGCGGCGGCCGTTGGCCGATTCCACCAGCGCCTCCCGCACGGCGTAGGCATCGCGGCCGGCGACGGTCATGGCCAGCAGTGTCGGGCCGACGACGGGCAACGTCTGCAAACGCAGCAATCGGGCGCGCGGCGCATGGCGCAGCACTACGGCGCGCAGAGGCTCGCTAATGATCGCGCCGCCGTCGAACACGCTGCCCGACTGGATGACCTCCACCGGCTCATCTTCCAGTTCAAGTTGCCGGATGACGGCCACCGCCAGCCAGCCCAGTTCCTCGCCCGCCCAGCGGATGATGCCCGCGGCGACCTCATCCCCGGCCGCCGCGGCCTGGAACACGGCCACGGCCTGGGCGGCGTGGAGGGTGTAGCGGTCAAAGGATAGACCTTCCATCAGGTCGGCCGGGTCGGTCGCGCCGGTGGCCTCCAGGTAGGCGGCGGTCAGCGCGGTCGGCGGCCCGCGCCGGATCCAGGCGTGATTCACCGCTTGCAGGCCGCGCATGGCGATCTCCAGGCCGCCGCCGTACTCGCCGAACAGCGCGCCGTTGCCGACGATGCGCCCTTCGCGGCCGTGCCGGTCGCGGCCGCGGCAGTTGTTGGACGAGCCGGCGGTGACGTTGACGCCCCAGCCCGCCGACGTGCCGGCCAGCAGGCCGTTGACGGCGTCGTTAACGATCTCCAGCGGGCAATCGAGGCCCAGTGTGGCAATCGCGTCCAGATGGGCCGGGCGGTCGGAGGGCCAGTCGTAACCGGCGACGCCGAAACCCGCGCCGGCAATATCGGCTGGGCCAGTCCCTGCCTCGGCCGCCGCGGCGGCAAAGGCCGCCTGCAACGTCCGCGCCAGCCCGTCGTAGCCGACGGTCTGATAGTTGCCCGCCCCGGCCGCGCCAAACCCCCGGCAGCGGCCCGTCTCGTCGGCGATCAGGGCATGGGTCTTGCTGGAACCAACGTCAAAGCCGAGGTAGTAGGGCATGG
>CAZSOD010000087.1:0-5089 GCA_964608255.1 uncultured Ardenticatenaceae bacterium | reverse complement strand
TCCCTCACCGCCCGATAGCCGATGACGTGGATGCCGCTGTCGCGCAGGAAATCGCGCACCTCGCGGCTGGTGAACGCCTCGTAGTTGGCTACGCGGCTGGGCCAGTCGGGAGCGATGGCGCGCAGTTCGGCCGAATCTACTGCCGGGTGCATCAAGAAGTGGGTCAGCCCCGGCTCCAGCGCCGCCAGCTTGCGCTTGGCCAGGGCGATCTGATCGGCCGGGTCGTCGAGCGGCATGTACTCGATGGCGTCGATGAGCGGGAAGCCGCTGTCCTCCAGCGCGCGGGCCATGGCGACGAATAGCTCCGCCGTAGTCTCGTCGTCGGTGATGCCCAGATCGAGGCACTGCTGCTTGGTCAGCCGCGGGATGAGGCCCGGCTGCCGGAAGCGCAGCAGCGTCTGGATGTAGCCCTGGATGAAGCGCGGGTGGGTGATGGTGCCCATGTGGGTGTCGACGTGGGTCACGTCGATGCCCGCAGCCAGGGCCATCTCAACCTGGGCGTCAACTTCGATTCGCACCGCGGCGGGGTCGGCCGCGGCCCAGACCTGGGGCTCGACGTGGTGGAAGTAGCCCTCGGCGTCCAGCAGGCCGGTTGCCGGGTCGCGCGTGGACACCGGTCCCCAGCGGTAGCCGGCCCACTCGGCGTTGACCGTGGCGTGGACGCCGAGGTCGACCTCCGGGTGGGCGCGGGCAAAGGCGGCCGTGGCCGGAAACCACGGGCAGGGCGTCATGACCGCGCCAGAGGAAATGGTCCCCGCATCCCACAGGTCGGTGAAGGCCTGGAGCGAGGCGTGGCACATGCCCACGTCGTCGACGTGGATAATGACGACGCGGTCGTCAGGGGCGAAACCAAGGTTGTGGAGGAAGGGGTTGGGGGACATTGGGGATTACGAACTACGAATTACGAATTACGAATTACGAATGAAGAGCGCGCCACTATGCTCGTCGCGCGTCACTTGTCACTAGAACTGGGGCAGCCACTGCCGGTTGGTTTCGAGCATATCGTCGAGGACGGCGGCGACGCGGTCGGCCGCCGGCCCGAGCGGGTGAGCCAGCAGCGCCTGGTGGGCGGCGCGGCGGTCGCCGTGAACGGCCGCCTCGACGGTGAGCAATTCATACATCTTCACCTGCGCGATCAGCCCGAAAACGGCCGGTGGCAGCGGCGCAGCCGTCAGGGGGTGAATGCCCGCCGCGTCGACGCGCGCCGGCAGCTCCAGCACCCAATCGGTTGGCCACCCGGCCACCGCACCGTTGTTGCGGGTGTTGACGACGTGAATCTGGCCGAGGTTGTTGGCGTGGCTGTCGATGAGCTGCGTGGCCAGCGTCGAGTAGTACGCCCCGCCGCGTTTCATCAGGTCGGCCGGCGGCGCGGTCAGCGCCGGGTCGGCGTATTCGCGCAGCAGGTCGTCTTCGATGGCCATGACCTGCTCGGCGCGCGAAGGCGGCCACTTGGCCTGTTCGGCCAGCTTGTGATTCGTATAGTAGAAGTATTGCAGGTAGTAGTTAGGGATCATGCCCAGCGTTGCCAGCGTGTTCGGGTCCCATTCCGGATGCGCGTCCGCCCGGGCGCGGGCCACGGCCGCTTCCATGATGCGCGGCCAAAGTTCTTCCCCGTCGACGGTGAAACCGCGGTGCCAGGTCAGGTGATTCAGGCCCAGGGTGTTCAGTTCAGCCCGCTCCGGCTCCACCCGCTGTCCTGTCAGTCGCTCCACTTCGTCTAGCAGGTTCATCTTCGTCGTAATGCCGACGTTGCAGACGCCTACGGCGGGCACGTCCGGCGCGTAGCGGCTCAGCGCCTCGGTCACCAGCCCGGCCGGGTTGGTGAAGTTGGCCAGCAGCGCGCCGGGAGCCGCCTCGCGGATGTCGCGGGCGATATCGAGAATGACCGGGATAGTGCGCAGCGCCTTGGCCATGCCGCCGACGCCGGTCGTCTCCTGCCCGATCAGGCCGTGGCGCTGCCCAAGGTACTCGTCACCGCGCCGGGCGGGCATCATGCCCACGCGTAACTGGGTGACGACGTAGGCCGCGCCGGCGATGCTGGCCCGCCGGTTGTCACTCAGAATGACGCGGAACGGCGCGCCGCTGGCCTCGACCATGCGCTGCGCGAAACCGCCGACCACCGCCAGGCGCTGCGGGTCGATGTCCATAAGCCACAACTCGCGCAGGGGCAATGTGTCCACTCGCGCGAGAAAGCCGTTGACGAGTTCCGGGGTGTACGTCGAGCCGCCGCCGATGACCGCAATTTTCATCCCTACTTGCTCCCGTGAAACAAATGAATCGACGCGAATCCACGGCTGGTCACGGCAACGAGGCTTGGCCGTCCGCACGTATCCGTGCAAACCGCGCCGATTCGCGTTTCATCTGTTTTCAAAATGCATGCGTTGGGCAGCCGGAAAGCGCTTTGGGTCAGCGCGGCTGGCGCCCCTGATTATCGACTATAGAGCCGCCGGCATGAAAGTCAAGCAATGGCTCCCGCGCTCCTTGCGGCCTCGTCATTCGTCGCCCGTTACTCGTCATACCCATTGACTTTCTCTGGGGAAGGCCTACAATTCGCCCGGCTATTCGCGGCCACGTTCATTCACAACCTGGGGTGGATTGGAGGTTTGATGGAACCGGAATCGTTGTTCCTGACCCTGCTCCGCAAAGAGGACTTCCTCATGCTGACCGTTCAGGCGGTCAATTTGCATATGGAAGGCGATCCCGCGCAGCTTGTCCGCACGGACGCCGCTGAGCCGGCCCTCCTCATCTACCATTTCCCGCCTCAGCACGTCGCCGAACAAGCATTCTTGCAGAATGACGACGGCACGCTGCCCGCCGGGCCGCTGCCGGTGCAAGGCTGGCTGGCCGGGGCCAGCAAGCTGGCCTTTCGCCTGCCCGCCGGCGTTGACGTGCTGCCGCTAACGTTGGAGGCGCTGCTCGACTGGCGGGCGCTGGAGCCGTCCCTGCCGCCGAACGCGCTGCCGCCCGGCGCGACTAGCGGTCCCGCCCCGGCCGCGCCTGGCTTTGGCCAGACGGCGTTGGAACTGCCGACCGGCCTGCTCCTCTCCCCCGACGACAGCGGCGGCTGGCTCCACGACACTGCGCCCCACGAGCGCGACGGCCGCTACGCCCTGTGGCAGACGCGCCTCGGCCGGCGCGACGTTGACGACGACGGCAAGCCCATCACCGTTGATCGCGGCGAAAGCCCGGTGCGTGTCGTCTGGAGCACGCGCCCGGCTATCCCCTTCGCCAACTCGCTGACCGACGCCCAGCGCGCCGACGTGGTCACGCTGTCCGGCGACTTCACCCTGCCGCGGCCGCCCCTCTGGGCCGTCGTCCACCCCATCCGGCTGGCGATCTGGCGGCAAATGCTGGCCGCGCGCGGCTTGCCGACGCGCTACGTGCCCAAGCCCGTCCGCGCCCGCCGCCTGATGCTCTCGTCGCTCGGCGCGTGGACCAACCTCGAAAGCGAGTGGGACTACCCGGTTATCATCCCCGGCTCGCCCGATCAGACCAACCTCAACTTCCAGCCGGTGGCGCTGGAGCAGTGGACGCATCAGGTCGCCCAGGGGCGCGACCAGTACGCGCGGACGGTGGAGACCGCCTTCGTCTGCGATCCCGGCCACCGCATCTCCATCGTCACCGTGACGGAGCGCCAGTTCCAGCCGACCTTCATCCGCACCGACCAGACGCCGGGCGGCCCGGTTGGCATCTACGGCTCCATCGCCTACCTGCGCCAGTACACGTACTTCATCATCCAACAGCAATTGCAGGACTTCGCCGGGCAGGAGGCGCTGTTCCCCAACCAGAGCCGCGAGCTGCCCTACCGCCGCCTGCGAATCACCATGCGCGTCTCGCCCATCATCGACCAGGCGCCGCCCTTCGACAAGCCCTTCTGGCCGACCGTCGGCGGCCGGCCGCTGATCTTCCCCATGATCGGCGAGGACTGGGACGGGCGTCCGTTGCCGGCCGACCGGACGCTGCTCGTCGTGCCCCTGCGGGCGATGATCGCCAATGACGCGCCCGGCCAGCCCGATCTGGAAGTGTGGACGTGGCCGCAGGTCATTGCCATGTTTAACGCCGGCGACGCCGCCCGGCGCACGGCCGACGTGCGCGGCCAGAGCGTCGCCTACGCCGCCAACAGCCCGGCTGAGCCGGGCAAGACGCGGCTCGACACGCGGGGGATCACCACCCAGGCGCAGGCGACGGTTGGCGTCACCCCGCTCGGCGTGCCGCCCTTCCTGCCGCGGATGCAGAGCGCCAGCGTCACCGTCCCGGCCGTCAATCAATTGCTCGGCCGCGAGGAGAACGTCGACGTCGCCTATGACGGGACGTACCTGAGCGACGGCTTCAGCCCGGCCACCAACCCCGGCGAGGTGTTTATCAAGCTGGTCACGCCGCTGAAGATGGCCGTGGCCGCGGAGAAGGCGGGCGGTCTGGCGCGGCCGGAGATGGGCGTCGAGGGCCTCTCGCGCAACGCCGGGGCCGTCGCCAAAGCTGACGACGTCAAGAAGGCAAAATTCGAACTCTCCGCCTTCAAGGACTTTCGCCTGCTAGGCCTGATCGAGATCACGAAGATACTGGCCGACGTGGCCGGGCTTGACCTGAACCAACTGCGCGAGGCGCAGGGCGACCCGGCGGCCGTGAGCGATCGGTTGCTGGAGCCCAACTTCTACGTCCACGTGCCGGTCATGGCCAGCTACCCCATCTATGCCCCCGGCGCTGACCCGCGGAGCGCCGCGCCCATCGGCATGACCACGCGCCTGGTCTGGAAGCCGATAATCAAGACCAGCGAGTTGGGGAACCTGTTCAAGTTCGAGCGGCTGGAAAACGGCCAGTTCTATCTGCTGGCGACGATGACCACGCTCTTCGAAGGCGGGCAGCAAAGCTTCGCCGTCGAGGGCGCGATGGAGCGCTTCGCGCTGACCTTCCTCGGCTCGCTGACGGTCAACTTCGCCGCGCTGCGCTTCAAGTCGGTCAACGGCCAGAAGCCCGACGTCAGCGCCGAGGGCGTTGACCTGGTGTTCGACGGGCCGCTGAAGTTCATCAACACCCTGCGCGACATCCTGCCCGCCGACGGCTTCAGCGACCCGCCCTACGTCACCGTCGA
>CAZSOD010000086.1:2263-14758 GCA_964608255.1 uncultured Ardenticatenaceae bacterium | reverse complement strand
CGCGCGGCGTGGCCGCGGTCGCAGCGGCGGCGCAGGTCGTCCATCTGGGCCACACCGAGCGCGGCGAGCAGATGCTGCTGGCGGGCGTGGCCGGGTCGCGCGGGGTAAAAGGGGCGGCGAAGTCCGATCTGCTCGGGCGCTTCGGCCGGGCGGTAGAACTCCGCCCATTTGCCCGCGCCGAGACGCGGCAGCAGATCGAGGAAGCCGGTCACGCCGGCGCGGCGGGCGTAGGCCAGCGGCAGCCCGATGGGGAAGTCGACGCCGAGGAAGACGGAAGAGGCGTTATCCGCAGATTGAGCCGATTCGGCCGATCTGTCAGAAAGAACAGGAAAACTACCGGCGTCACTTGAGGCTGATTGGGCGTGGAGGCGGGCCAGCCAGCCGGCCGTGTCGCCGACGAGCGTAGGCGCGCTCAGGCGGTAGCGGTTGGTCGCGCGATCGAACACGGCCGCGGCCTGCCACCGCTTGGCGGGCGACGTGCTCCAGTCAGCGTGGACGACGAGGGTAGGTCGGGCAAGCATCGCCACCTATTGTAGTTCGGGGAAGCGAAGAGGCTTAACGCAAAGGGGGATAGCGTCTCTGCGTCTTCGCGCCCTTGCGTTGAACTTCCGCTCGATGAGCGCCGCTTGACGGCCGCGTCACGCCGGTTCACAATCCCCTTCGGTATGGATTGGTTCCCCGTGATTGCTCTGGGCGCGGCCGCTTTCGTCGCCACGAACGTGGACGATAGCCTGGTGTTGCTCCTGTACTTCGGCGACCGGCGCTTCCGGGCGCGCCACGTCTTCCTCGGGCAGGCCCTGGGAATCGGGTTGCTGGTGCTCATCAGCCTGGCCGGGGCGCTGCTGGCGCTGGCTGTGCCCGAGCGGCTGGTTGGGCTGCTGGGGCTGCTGCCCGTGGCGCTGGGCATCCGGCAACTCATCGCGCAGCGGCGGGGCGAGGACGACGAAGCGGCCGATGCGCCGGGTAGGGTGCGCGGTGAAACGGGCTGGCAGCGCGCGGCGGCCGTCGCCGGCGTCACGCTGGCCAACGGCGGTGACAACATCGGCGTCTACGTGCCCCTCTTCGCGGCGCGCTCGCCGCTGCAGGTAGCCGTGATCCTCATCGTGTTCGCTGTCATGCTCGTGGCGTGGACGTTCGGCGGCTTCTATCTGGCGCGGCGCTCGGTCGTGGCCGCGCGGCTGCAACGGGTCAGCGAGCGGCTGATGCCGTGGGTGCTAATCGGGTTGGGGGTGGTGATCCTCGCCGAGGCGTTCTTGTCGCCTGTGCTATAGGGTACCGGAGGCGCAGGGGGTGTGGGAAGAACGGATCGTACTCAATTCCCGGATACTTGTGGGCAAACCCGTAGTCAGGGGCGCAAGGCTGGCCGTTGAATTCATCGGCGGTCTGCTCGCCCAGGGTTGAACGGCGAGCGACATCTTAAACAGATATTCGGGCTTAGAGAGCGCCGATATTCGTGCCTGTCTTGGTTACGCCGCCGTGGTTTTGCAGTTGGGGAGCTGGCCTTCCACAACTGTTTATGGCGGGCTAACGCCGTCGGCCGCCACTGCCGCATAGGCCTGCACTGCCCGCGCTGCCAGTTGTTCCCAATTGAACCTTGCCCGCGCGTCGGCGCGAGCCGCTGCGCCTAGTCGCCCGCGTTCGGGTGGATTCTCCAGCAGTCGCGCCGCGGCCGCCACTAACCCGGCCACATCGCCGCTCGTGACCACCACTCCCGTCCGCCCATCGCGCACGTACTCCGTCACCTGCCCCACCGCCTCGGCGACGACCGGCACGCCCGCGGCCAGCATGTCGGCCAGCTTGACCGGGCACTTGGTGCGGTTGAGCAGCGTGTCGTCCATGAGGTAGAGCCCGACGTCGGCCGCGCCCAGCATCGCCGGCAGCTCCTCCCGCGCCGTCCAGCCCACGTCCACCGTGGCGTGCATCAGCCCGGCGGCACCGAGTTGTTCGCGGAAGCGGGCGCTGTCGGCCGCGTAAAGCCCCGCGCCGACGAGCAGCACAACCACATCCGACCGCGCGGCCCGCACCCCCGCCAGCACGGCTGCCAGCCGCGCCGTGTCGAACTCGAACAGGCGGCTATAGATCAGCACCGTCGGTCGCTCGCCCAGCCCCAGCCGCGCGCGCATCGCCGCCCGCTCGTCCGCGCCCACGTCGCGCAGCGGGATGCCCGGGCCGTTGGGCACGTAGGCGACGCGGCCAGGCGGCACGCCCAGGCTCCACACGAGGCTCTCCAGCGTCCGGCTGGCGACGGTGACGGCGTGGGCGTGGGTCAGGCCCCAACGCTCCTGCCGGGTGAAGAAGCGCTTTTGCAGCGGGCTGTAGGGGGCGAGGTCGTTCCAGCCGCCGGCGCCCTCCCAGTCATCGGTATCCATGACCAGCCGCGGGCCTCCCCGGTGGAAGCGCCAGAGCCATTCGGCCGCCAGCCCGCTGTAGGCCTTGGGCTTGAAGGCGTGGACGATATCCGGCCGCCAGGCTAGCGTCTCGCGGACCAGGGCCCGGGTGATGCCGGCGACCCCGCCGCGCAGGGGCACGTAGCGCAACTCGACGCCGTCCTCGGCCCACTCACGGCCGGCTTCCTCCGGTGTCTCCCAGGGCGGCATGAACAGGCGCACGGCGTGGCCTCGGGCGACCAGCGGCCGCGCCAGTCCCAGCGCCCGGCTGCGCATCGTCTGCTTGGGGTGCAACCCAAACGGGCCGATCATTGCAATGCGCATGGGACTCGCACAAGAGGCTCACACCAAGGCGCCAACGGGTTAAGAGCGCGAAGGGAAGATAGAGAAAGACATCTTGGCATCCTTTGCATCTTCGCGCCTTGGCGTGAGCCTCCTACTCTTTCACGGCCACGGGCGCTCCAAGGGCGCGGTCTTCGGGGAACGGGCTGCCGCGTTCCAGCAGCAGTTCGCGCAGGCGGGGATGGTCGGCATAAACGCCGCGGTGGTCGGGCGGCAGCAGCGCGGCGATCTGGCACATGACCTCGTCTGTCTGCGCCTGCAGCCATTCGTCGCGTCCGGTCTTGGGCATCGGCGGCAGGCGGTAGGGCTGGCCGACGCGAGCGGTGATGTCGAGCCGCCGCAGGCGCTTCAGGCGGTACTTCACCACCCGGTCCTCCGTGCCGACAATGCCCACGGGGATGATCGGCAGGTTCGACTTGGCCGCCAGATACGCCGCGCCGGGCCGGCCCGGCAGCAGCGACTCGGTCGCGCTGCGCGTCCCTTCGGGAGCCACGGCCAGCACCTCGCCCTTGGCCAGGCGCTTCAACACCACCCGCAGCGCGCCGAAGTCGGCGTCGAAGCGGTTGATCCAGATGGCGTCGACCTTTTCGGCCGCGTAACGCCAGAAGGCATATTGCTTGTACTTCTCGGCCAGGATGAGGATGATGTCGTCGCGCGGGGCCAGCAGGATGACGAGGAACGCCTCCAGCCGGCCGATGTGGTTGCCGGTGATGATGAAGCCGCCCTGCTCGTAGTCGATGCTGCCGATGATCCGGATGCGGGCGATCAGGCCCAGGACGAGGCGGGCGATGGCGCGGATGAGGCGCAGGAACGTATGCTTGCTCATGGCCCGCTTATTCTAGAGCAAGCGTGTTGCCGGGCAAAGAAGAAGAGACTCACGCAAAGGGACAAAGAACGCAAAGACAAGCGATCATTGGTTCTCTTGGCGTCCTTAACCTCCTTGGCGCCTTGGCGTGCGCTTCTTATCTCGGTTCCAGACGCCACTCCCCGGCGGACGCAGCGACGACGCGGTCGCGCGAGAAAAGCAGCGGGAAGTAGCGTCCGGCGCGCCATTCACCGATGCGGTCCTGGTAGTGGGCGCTGGCCGGGTGGCCCGACTGGCCGCCGGGCAGGGCGATCAGGCAGTCGTCCCACGCCCCCACGTCGACGATGAGGCGACAACTGGCGATAACGGTCGCCGGGTCGGGCGGAAAGTTGGGCGACAGGTCGCTCTGGTTGACCGTGTAGCCGTCGCCCGGCGCGGCGATGCTGACCGGCTTCCACAGGCGGCCGATGCCCGGCAGGCGCGTCATCTCGTGCTCGAAGGCGACGCGGTGGAGCTTGCCCCACGCCCAGCCGGCCGGGTCGCGGTCGACCTGGGCGCGCAGCACGTCGAGCGTTTGGCGCAGCGCGGGCAGGAGCAGCGGCCGCACGTCGCCGATCCACTGCGGCGCGCCCCCTTCCAGCCAGCGCAGCGCCAGTTCATAGCCGATCTCGTGGAACGGCATTACCGGGAAGCCGATCTGCTCCCCCTTGGCCAGCAGCGTGTCCGCCCGTTCCTGCCCCACGGCCTGGGCCAGCGCCGCGCGGGTGAAATGGACGACCCAGCCGAAATAGAGCGTGGCGGGAATGCTGTCCACGGTCATATCGGCGTCCCAGGCCGCCAGCCGTTCGAGCGCGTCGTGCAGCCCGGGGTCGGTTTCGATGACCGCGGTGGCCGGCAACGCCGTTGCCAGAAAGCGCCGCGCCATCAGCGACACCGTCTCGGTCTGGATACGCTGGTGGTCGGCCAGCGTCAGCCGCGGCTGCTCGGCCAGCAGTTCGCGGATGCGGCGCACGCGGTAGTCGGGCAGCCATTCGCCCGTCAGCAGGTAGGGGTAGCTGTCGCCGGCCATACAGTTGTTAGCCGTAGCCAGGTAGCCCTCTGGGGGGTTGACATAAACTGGCATTTCCTCATATGGGATGAAGCCGTCCCAGTCGAAGTCCTCGACCCAGCCGGGAACGGGGGCCAGACCGTCCCCCTTGCGGCGGCGCGGCACAAGGCCGGGCATCACGTAGGCGATCGTCCCCTGGGTGTCGGCGTAGACGACGTTCTGGCTAGGAAACGACCAGTGGCGTAGCGCCTCGCGAAATGAGGGCCAGTCAGCCGCCCGGTTGCTACTCAGGACAGCTTGAAGGTGGTTGCCGGCGTGGAAGAGCGTCCAGTCATAGGCCAGGTCGGCGTGGTCGCCGGACAGGATGTCGGAGAAAACCGGGCCGTGACGGGTGTAGCGCGTGCGCAGGCTGACCGAGCCACGGCCGCGCACCCGGATCGTCTCCGCGGCGATCTCGGCCGCCCGCCACTGGCCATTGACCTCGTAGCGCGTCGGGTCATCAGGATCAAAGCGTTCGATGTAAACGTCTTGCACGTCGGGGAAGGCGTTGGTGACGCCCCAGGCGCAGTGGTCGTTGTGGCCGATCACGATGCCCGGCACGCCCGGCAGCGTGAAGCCGGCCACGTTGTAGTCCCCGCCGCACAGGTGAGTAGCGTACCAGATGGTCGGAAAGACGGGCGGCAGGTGGGGGTCGTTCGCCAGATGCGGCCGTCCGCTGGCCGTTCGCGCGCCGCTGACCACCCAGTTGTTGCTACCCAATCCTTGCCCGACAAGCGGCACGCCAACCGGGCCGTGGGCGACCGTCTCGCGGAAGGCGGTCAGCAGCCCCTCGGCCAGCCGTCGACCGACCTGCTCATCCGGCAGCGTCGTAGTGTAGCCCTCGTGATAGACCGGCGTCAGGTCGGCGGCGCGCTCCGGCCCCAGTTCATCGACCAACCAGGCGCGCAGCAACTCCGTCTCCCAGTTGCACGACAGCCCCCAGGCCAGCACCGTGCCCCAGGCGCTGGTGCTCAACGTGTCCCACGGCTCCGGGCGGTAAGCCAGGACGGTGAACTCGGCCGGCAGGGGCTGGCTCTCGATGAAGGCGTTGACTCCGCCAACATAGGCGTCGATCGCGTCGCGCGTTCGCGGGTCGCTGCAATCGACCTGTCTTTGGGCGGCGCGCGGCCAGCCAAGGGTGCGGGCGAACTTGTCGAACGGCAAGCCCAGCGGGCCGGTTACCTCGGCCAGTCGCCCCAGACCGAGCCGCCGGTTTAGATCCATTTGAAAGAGACGATCCTGAGCCTGGACGAAGCCTTGGGCGAAGAAGAGGTCGTCCTCGTTAGCGGCGTAGATGTGGGGCACGCCCCAGGTATCGCGGATGACCTCGACGGGGGCGCGCAAACCGTCCAGCTCCAGGCGGCCGCTGGCCTGGGGCACCGGGCGGCGCATCACACGCCGCGCCGCCACGCTGGCGCCGATGACCCCCGCCGCGGCCACAACCGGCAGCGCCAGCCACTTGTTTAACCAGGGGCGATCAAACGGGTTCCTTGAAGTCATACAGGCCGTCCTCGACGCGCCAGCGCCGGCCGCAGGCCGGATTGGCGCAGACCAGAAGCCCGCCCTGTGGCTCACCGAGCGTCAGGTGGCAGGTCGGGCAGGCGAAGAAGGCTCCGGGCACTGGTGCCGCCGGCGGCTGGCTCAGGCGGCTGCGGAGGAAAACGCTGGGCGACAACTGCCACCAGCGGCCGGTGGTCTGGATGGCGCTGTCGAGCGACACCAGCAGTGGCGTGGGGACGAGGCGCTTCAGGGGTGCGAAACGAAAGTGGGATGCGGTCAGTATGTCGTCGGGCGTGAAGCCGGCCGCGACGAGCTGCTTGCGAATCCAGTCGGGGTGGAAGTCGAAGTTGAGTTCGACGAACTCGACCGGCTGCTCCTGGAAGGGCGACCAGGACTGGCGGCCGAGCCAGAAGCGGAGCATGGCCTTGAGGTTGTGCTTGCTGGCGAACTCCAGCACGTAGGTTGCGTCACGGTGGGCAATGCGGGCCAGTTCGCTAAAAAGAGCGGGAACGTCGGCGGCGTGGTGGAGCGTGCGTACCTGCACGAGCGCGTCGAAGAGCCCGTCGACAAAGGGCATGTTGTACCAGTTGCCGGCGACGAAGATGAAGCGCGGGTCGTCTCCGAGGTGGTCGCGTCCCTCGCGCAGGAGCGAGCGCGAATAGTCGAACAAGACGACGCGGTCGTAGCCGGCATACTCATCGGCCAGGCGGCCGAAACCCGCGCCCACGTCAAGCAGCGTCCGGCCGCGCGGCGGCAACAGCCGGCGCAGGGCGACGCGTTCGACCTGGTCCTCGTAGTCACGGCCCTGGTTTTGCCAGAAACGGGTGCGGTAGTCACTGCCTTCGTAGTCGCAGACGGGGGTGGGGTTGGGCATCAGGCGCATGGTAGCAGGTTTGCTCGCAGCCGCCAACCGCCCGCGCTCTATACCCATGGCAATCGCAATTAGAAGAAGGGCACGCGGATAACGCGGATATTAGGGATGAATGCCGATAAGAAGCCGGTTGCCGGCGGCGCAAATCGGCGACATCCACGACATCAGCGGGCCAAAGGCCGTGTGTTTCACGGGAAACATTCCGCCCACTGTTTCCCGTGAAACAAGCGGCCGAGTCCGTTGCGAGTTCGAGCGAATCGGCTAGAATGGAGAGCCAGGCAACGGAACAGTTTACCTTGCCGTACGACAACCGACACGGGCACTTCTCCGCGACCGATCAGGACTAACTCTATATGGCCAATGATGTCGCCATTTTTCTTGACCTTGACAACCTGGTGATCGGGGCGCGCGACGCCAACCTCAGTTTCGACGTCAATCTCATCCTTGAAGATATCAAGCGCCGCACCAATGGCGGCCGCGTCGTGCTGCGCCGCGCCTATTCCGGCAACCTTCGCCAGGACCAGAAGCTGATGAAGGACATCGCCACCGCCGGCTTCACCATGCAGTCGGCCGTGCCGCTCAATAACTACGGCAAAAACCTCATCGACATGTACATGGTCGTCGAGGCAATGGATACGCTTGTCGATGGCGGGCAGTATAGCACCTACGTCCTCGTCACCGGCGACCGCGACTTCGTGCCCCTCATCCATGCCTTGCGCCGCCGCGGCAAGACCGTCATCGGCGTCGGGCTAAAACATACGACCAGCGAAAACCTGATGGGGCTGTGCGACGATTATGTCTATTACGAGGATATGCTGCCCGCACCGCCGCTGACCGAGGGTGAGGCCGAAGTGCTGCTGGCCAAAGCGGTCGATGGACTGTTGGTGGGCGACGAACGCATCCGGGCCAGTGTGGTCAAGGAGCGCATGATCGAGTTGAGCGGCGGGCAGTTCGGCCGCCTCCAGTACTCGGACACTTCCTTCAGCAAGTTCTTGAGCCGCTACCCCAACCGCATCCTCGTCGAGAAGGACGGCACGACAACCTACGTCCGCCGCTCGGCCGCGCAGACGGCCCGTCCGGAGCTCTTCCGGCGCTACCGCAGCGCCCTCAAGAAGCAGAAGCTGCGCGTTGTCCCGCCCCGGCTGCGTCTTGTCATTCTCAAGGAGATGATCCACGCGTTGCAGCAGGAGGAAAGTATCGAGTGGCGCGAACTGGTGGATAAGCTCGCCGTCGGCCATCCCGCTGAGGAAGAGGGCGAGGCGTCGCGTAACATCGTCAACGCGATGGTCGTGCTGGCCCGGCGCGCCGGAGTCGTGCGGACGCTGAAGGGGCGCACGCTGGCCACCGCGCCCGTCCTGCTGGCCCTCGAAGGGGATAAACTCTATCAGGAGAGCGTGATTCGCTGCGACATGGTCTATCTCGACGCCATTCGCGCCCTGCCGGAGCCGTTCGACCTGGAGGAGGCGGCGCTGGCGCTCTATGACAAGGCCAGCTACGCGCCGTATCTGAAGGGGTTGCTAGCGCGGTTGCAAGAGGGCCGGTTAAATGGCTCGGGGCAGGTTGCGGCCGAAGAAGAGGATTGACGGAACGGTGTCAGGTACCGTTGACCCCGAAGCGTAGCGACGGCTCTCTACGCGCTACGCCAGGTCAACTTCATCTCGATGCCCGAAGCCGCGGCTGTTGTCGACAAAGTAGAGCCGCTCCGGCCGCAACTCATACCAGTCAACCCGGCTCAACGCGCGCTCGATAGCGGCGATAGGCTGACGCAGGAAATCATACCGGGCCGCATACAAACTCAGCGCCGTTTCCCGCTCCCGCCCCTCCAACAAGCGCGCCGTTCCTTCGAGCTGGATGCCCTGAATCGCCGCCCAATCGCGATAATCTTCCTGAATGGTCGCCGCCACCCGCGGTGACACGGCGATGTTGCGCGCATGGCGTGTGTGACCGGCGGAAAGGAAGATCAATCGAAACCCGTCCGACGCGTAGAACACGGCCGCTGCCCACACCCCGTCCGGGCCGTGCGTCGCCAGCGTCATGACGTGATGGCGCTCCAGGTAGCTCAGCGCCCGCTCTCGCGCGTCGTCCATGATCAATGGTCAGCGGTGAGTGTCAGCTCGCCGTTCGTCCTGGCCCCTCTCCGGCTGTGGTCTGTCGTTCGTCGCCCAGCAGCAAGCGCTTGCCGCCGTCAGCGGTCATCACTTGCGGCCCGTCCGCCCTGCCAGCGCCGGAACAGGTCTTCGGGCAACGTCACATCCACCAGGTCGAGCACCCTGTTGACCGTTTGGTTCACAATGTCATCCACCGTCTCCGGGCGATGGTAGAAGGCCGGCATCGGCGGGACAATATAGGCGCCTAGCTCGGCGGCGAGCGTCATTGCCCGCAGGTGGCCAATGTGCAGCGGCGTCTCGCGCGGGCAGAGGATGAGCTTGCGCTTCTCCTTCAGCACGACGTCGGCCGCCCGCGTCAGCAGGTTCTCGCTGTAGGAGTAGGCGATGGCCGAGAGTGTCTTCATGGAACAAGGCAGCACGATCATGCCATCGGTGCGGAAGGAACCGGAGGAGATGGCCGCGGCGATATCTTTGAAGCGGTAGTCCACGTCGGCCAGCGCCCGCACCTCTTCCGGCGTGTAGTCGGTTTCCAGGGGGATGGTAGTACCCGCGGCCGTGCTCATGACCAGGTGGGATTCCACGTCCGGCAACGCCTGCATGACCTCCAACAGCCGGATGCCGTAGATGACGCCGCTCGCCCCCGACAGGCCCACAATGATCCGCTTCATGTCCATGCCTCGCGTTACCAGTTCCAGGATAGTCGCTTCAAGAACAAAATGTCGTTGCCGCCGATTCACGCCGCAAGAAAGAGCTTTCTTGGCCGCTTTCCACAAGCGATCGCCCTGTTGTCAAAACCAAACCGGTCGCCGCGCGCGGTGTTGCGGGTATAATCATTTTCTTGCCGCTCGCGTGGCTCGCTAGGCAAACATTTTAGGTCATCGGCGGCAAAAGCCAAAATCCGTTATGAATAAAACGAGGTTCATTGCCGACCTGAAAGCCGGGACGGAGCTGCAAGCCGAGCCTTTCCTCCTCCACGACGTGGTGCGGCGACAATCCAAGGACGGCCGGCCCTTTCTGCTGGCGACCTTGCGCGATCGCTCCGGCCAGATCAGCGGCGTCTTTTGGGATGTACCGTTGACGGTTGACGTCTGGGCGCGGCCAGGCCTTGGGGTACTGGTCAGTGGCAAGGTCAACACCTATAAGGACGCCATCCAGGTTAACATCTCCGGCCTCGAGCGAGCTAATGGGCTGGACATGACCGCGTTTCTTCCCGCCAGCCCCCGGCCCGCGGCCGAGATGCTGGTTGAATTGCGCGACCACGTGGCCGCCCTGAATGACCCGTGGCAAACTCTTGCCGCATACCTGCTGCTGGAAGGGCCGCTGGCTGAACGGTTTGCGCGGGTGCCGGCGGCGCGCGGAATGCACCACGCCTACGTGGGCGGCCTGCTGGAACACACCGTCAGCATGGCCGCGCTGGCCCGCCATCTCGCCCGCCATTACCCTTATGTAAACCTGAATGTCTTGCTATGCGGGGCGTTGCTCCACGACTTTGGTAAGGCGGAGGAGTACACGCTGGAAGAGGGTTTCGGTCGCAGCGACGACGGCCGCCTCGTCGGCCATATCGTCCGCGGCGTGGTGCTGATCGAGCGCGCAGCGGCCGAGCTCAGCTTCCCGGCGGCCGAGTTGCAGGAGTTGGTTCATCTCATCGTTTCCCATCATGGCACGCACGAGTGGGGCTCGCCGGTCGTGCCGCGCACGCTGGAAGCCGTCTTGCTGCATCAGCTTGACCTGCTCGACAGCCGCGTGGGCGGCTATATGGATCACGTGCGCAACGACCCCGGTCCCGGCTCATGGACGACCAAGCGTAGCGACATGTTCGGCACCGAGCTGCGCCGGCCGAATTATGACGTCTCGTAAACGGCGAAGTGGAGTTCGCCGTTAGGGGCGCGGAACTCCCGGTATGTACCGTCCGGCACTTGCTGGCGGACGTAGTCCAGCTCGTTTAGCCGCTCCGGCAGGAAGATGAACAGCGTCGGCCCGCGCACGGGGAAGGCCGACGGCGCGGTAAGCGGGTCGATCACATCCTGCGCTTGCTTGTCCGGCGCCAGAAAGGGGATGGTTGACAGGCTGAAATAGCCCATGCGTGGAAAGCCGAAGAAAAATACGTCCTCGCCGGCGGGCTCTTTGTCACGCAGGTAATAGGCGATCTCCGTCGCCACCTGTGTATTCAGCCCGCCAAGCACGTAGCCCTCGTTGTAGACGCGGTTGAAGTAGTAGTTCAGGTCCACGGCGGCGACGATCGCCAGCAGCGCGAACGCCGCGGCGACGATGGCCGTCCGGTAGCGCGGGTACTGCGCCCGCAGCCACGCCACGGCCTCCCCCAGCGGCACGGCCATGAATAGCGTGACCAGTGGCATGGCCAGGATGTAACGCTGCGACGCGGGCGAGTCCTGGCTGATGGCGTTGGAGGCGATGACGGCCAGCAGCGGCAAGATGAGCAGCAGATAGCGCAGATCGAAATTGAGCAGCGCCCACAGGATGCCCAGCAGAAACAACGTCCCCGCGCCGGCCAGCAGCAACGGCGAGCCGGGGTTGTAGAGCAGCCGCAGCGGTTCGTGGGTGAAGCCGAGCGCGCCATTCACCGCCTGGTCGAGGATGATCTCGGCCGTCGTCCGGTCGCCGCGGGCTAATTCCCCCTCTAGCCAGGGGCCGAAGATACTCACCCGGTTGAGCGGCGCCTGGAACTCGTCCGGTTTTTCCAGAAAGTAGAGGCCGAGCGGCAAGTAGACGACGAGCGCGATCAGCGCCGCCAGGATAAGGCCGTGAAATCGATCGTGAAAGCGCGGCCGCTGCCACAAAAAGGCGGCCCCGGCCCATGCGAGGAACAGTACCGGCAGCGGCCGGATGCTCACGTAGAAGTACTGGCCGAGTCCCAAGGCCAGCCCACAGAGGATGAAGCTCGACCGCCGGCCGGTCTTCCAGCCATGCCATAATCCGGCGATGGCCAGCGTGCCGAACAGGCCGTCCCAGACGTTGTTAAGGGCGATGCGGCTCATGTGGATGTGATAGTGGGAAGCGGCCAGATAGAGCGCGGCCAGCAGCGCCGTCGTCCGGTCGAACATGGCTCGGCCGAGCCAGTAGAGCGCGACGACGGTCAGCGCTCCGGAGATAGCCGAGGTCAGCCGCACGGCCTCGACAGTCTGGCCGAAAAGGGCGATAGCCGCGCTCTGCACGGTGAAGTAGAGCGCCGGAAAGGAGAACCAGCCGACGCCGAACAAGTTGTTGGCCTTGCCGGTCAGCAGTTCGATGGCGAATAACCCCGCCGAGCCCTCGTCGCCGGAATACGTGCTAGGGTACTGCCCCATCTGCCACGCCCGCAGCCCCAGCGCGACGACGAAAATAACAACGGAGAAAAGGATGTCCCAGCGATCGAGAACCCACCGGCGATAAGCCGA
>CAZSOD010000086.1:0-2163 GCA_964608255.1 uncultured Ardenticatenaceae bacterium | reverse complement strand
GGCGACCTGTGTCCGGTAGCGATCGGCCGCCGGCCGCCGACGGTCGTCTCTCCCATGCCCCCGCTACGGCCAGTCCAATGGCCGCCAGCCAGGCAAACACAGCGATGGGCAGTTGCCGCGCCAGCAGTCCATCGCCGGCCGCCTGTCGGGCCAGCCAGGCGTAGGGCAACGCCAGCAGGAGCAGCACGGCCTGGACGGGCGTGACACGCAGCAAAGCCGCCAGCCAGGCCAGCCAGCGCCCAAACCAGCGCCCCAGCGCGCCACGTATGGACGACTGGATGCCGACCAAAAGCGCCAGCCCGCCGAACAGAAAAATCAGGAAGGCTGGCACGCGTCCGCCGGGCGGCAAGATGCGCGCGACCCACTGGCTGAGTAGCAGGAGCGGCACGCCCCCACCCACCAGCGCCCAGGTCACGCGCCGCAACACCGCGCCCGTGGGCAAGTTCAAGGGAGTAACCGGGCGCGGCGCGCTTTCTATCGTGCGTTGCATTGGGGCGGGCGGCGCAGCAACCCCTGGCGTCTCTGGGGCTGATGCCCTTGCCGAGGCGGGTTGCGCTTCGGGGGGTGTCGCTACGGCCGCCAAGGAAGCCGGAGGTACGGCGGCGGTTGTCACGGCTGCCTCGAGCGCGAACTCCGCTTCCGGCAGCGGCATCGTTGGCGTGGCGGGTGTTAACCGTGCTCCGGCTAACGGTGCGGGCGCTTCCGCCGCGTCTCGCGGCCGGGGCGGCCACTCATCGCCCAGTTGCCGCCGGAGCCACACAAAAACCGCAATCACCACGGCGACGATGCCCAGTAACAGAATCGTTTCCACGCCTGATCTCTCCTGTACTGGAGTCTATTATCGACAATTGTCGGAAGAATGGCACGCGGATAACCGGTCGCGGCTGGCCGCCCGCCGGAGAGTAGCCTCTATCTTCCCTCAGACGCGCTTTCCTCGCTTGCCCAAGAGCCCACAACGGTAAGAATGAATAAAACATTGAACAAATGCTCATGACTACGATTGGCGCGCTGCCCATCACTCGCGCCCCTGCCCCGCGCCGATTACAATAGGCGCATGGACCAAGCCACCCGACACCTGATTCAGGCCATCCACGATAGCCCCCCGCGCGCCGTCTTTGCCGCCGCCGGGGCGGGCAGCCAGGCGCTGGCCGACCTGCTGGGCGTGCCCGGCGCGTCGCGAACGCTGCTGGAGGCGCTCATCCCCTATGCCGCTGACTCGTTCGATGAGTTCCTGGGCGCGCGGCCGGAGCAGTACGTTGCCGAGGAAACGGGGCGGCGCATGGCCGGGCGGGCGCTGGCCCGTGCGCGCCACCTGCGCGAACTGGAAGCGTGGCCGCTGGTCGGGTTGGGTTGCACAGCGACCATCGTTACTGACCGGCCCAAAAAGGGCGAACACCGCGCCCATGTTGCCGCCTGGACACCGTCGGGCGTGATGAACTGGACGCTCTATCTGGAGAAGGGGGCGCGCGACCGCGCCGGTGAGGAGGGACTTGTCAGCGCCCTGCTGCTAAACGCGCTGGCCACGGCCTCAGGGCTAAGCGAGCAACTGGCGCTGCCGTTGGGCGCGGGCGACCGGCTCTCGGCCGAAACGGCCGACTTCCTGTCCGCGGCCGAACAACTCCACCGCGGCGATCTCCCGTTTTTCGGCATCCTGCCCGAAGGGCGGGTAACGACCGCCCCGCCGGCGGCGCTGCTGTCCGGCTCCTTCAACCCGCTGCACGCCGGGCACGTGGCGCTGGCGGAAACGGCCGCCGCGCTGCTCGGTCGTCCCGTGGCCTTCGAGGTGTCGGCCGTCAACGTCGACAAGCCGCCGCTGGCGCCCGACCTCGTGCTCGATCGCCTCAGCCAGTTCGCCGGACGCTACCCGGCCTACGCCGGCAACGCGCCGACGTTCGTCGCCAAGTCGCACCTCTACCCCGGCGCGGCGTTCGTCGTTGGCTTCGACACGGCTGCGCGGGTCATTCAGCCGCGCTACTACGATGATAGCGAGGCGCAGATGCTGGCCGCTCTGACCGAGATGCGCGAGCGGGGGAACACGTTCCTCGTCGCCGGGCGCGCCGACGACGAAGGCAGCTTCCACGAACTGCCGGAACTGGTGATTCCCGATGGCTTCGCCGGGCTATTTCGCGCCATTCCCGCCCGCCTTTTCCGCCACGACATCTC
>CAZSOD010000085.1:0-14829 GCA_964608255.1 uncultured Ardenticatenaceae bacterium | reverse complement strand
GGTTGTCGCAGCCGTCCTGGACTTTGATGAAGCCACGCGTCCGGCCGATGCTGCCCGCGGCCGCCTCACGGGCCAGCGGTTCGCGGTCAAAGGCGGGTTGGTCGGGCAGCGCCGGGTCGAGCAGCAGCGGGATGCGCTCCTTGTCGCCGTTGCCCACCACGCGGGCCACCCCCGGCAGCGCCGCCAGTTCGCCCGGGGCGAGTGTGGCGTAGCAACCGGTGAGGACGATCTGCGCGGAATCGTTGGCGCGGGCGAAGCGGCGGGTCAGGTTGCGAGCGTCGCGGGCGGCTTCGGCGGTCACGGCGCAGGTGTTGAGGATGACCGTGTCGGCCTCGGCCGCGTCGGCTGTCAGCGTGTGGCCTCCGGCGGCCAGTTGCCGGGCCATCGTCTCGATCTCGGCCTGGTTCAGCCGGCAGCCGATGCTGTGGAGGTGGACTTTCATCAGAGGGAAACCACCGATTTCGCAGATTACACCGATGTCAGAAAGGCGGGTCTACACTAGCGCCGATCGCGCCGAAGGGGTGCCCTGTTTATAGCATCAATTTTAGCTCACGCCGAGCGGTAGTGCTTCCCTCGCTCATCGCTATCATGCCGTGGAGGCCGTCTGGCGGCGGGCCGCGCCGACCGGGCGGCGTAGCTCATGGCCCATCGCCTCCGCTCTCCAGGGCGCTCGGATAGAGCGCCAGCGCCAGTCCATAGTAGCGGCCGTTGGCCCGCGTCTCGTCGGTTCCATCTTCTTCGGCCGTGACGTATTCATCAACCAGCGCGCGCAGGCTACTATAAAACTCGGCCGCGCGCTCCGGCGACAGGTACGAGTAACCGCGAATCACGAACAGCGCCCGCGGGTCTGGCGTGCGGCGGTCCAGATCGATGGCCCCGGAGCGGGCGCTGCGGCGGATGTCGTCTTTCGTCCGGTCGAGAACCGTTTCCAGGACCACTTCCAGACCGCTTGCCGCCTCGTCACTCTCGCCGATCGTCATGAGGGCGCGATCGACCAGAAACACGCGGGCGCTGATCTGGTACACTTTTTCTTCTACCGCGCCGCCAAAGGAATTCGCGCCAACCTGACGGATGAAGCCATGCTTTTCCAGCAGCTGGAAATGGTAGTAGAGGCGGGTGAAGGGCACGCCAAATGTCGCGGCCACCTGATGAATCGTCCGCGGCTCGCTCAGAGCATGGATGATGCGTGTGCGCAGTGGGTCGAAGTAGACGCGCAGCGCTTCGAGGTCGTGGATTGTGCGCTCGGGCGCGGGTTCGTGAGTGATTTCAGCGGCCATGATAGAAGATAAGCGGATTATGAGTCCGTTAAAAGGAGTTTTTCAAGGGATTGACAGGCGACGTGCCATGTTCTATGCTCTCTTTATCCTTGAAAACTTCTTTTCAACGTAGATAGGATACGCTGATGCGAACAGAGATGCAAACAACCCACGTTACAGTATTAATCGACGACCTGCGCGATAGAGAACGGTACGAACTCCTGCGCGAACTGGGCTTTAACGACCTGATGGCGTTCGTGACGGAATACTACTGGAAGCGGCGCTCCGTGCTGACCCTCTCCCACGTCGGGTTGACGTTTGTATTCCTGGGTATGTGGCTGGCGACGGGGCTGGGTGGCAAGGGTAGTCTGGACGAGTGGTTGACTTCCTGGGGCGGCGCCTTCGTGGTATTTCTATTGTTGTTGCCTTTGCATGAGGCGCTGCACGGTCTGGTCTACCGGCTGTGCGGCGCGACTGACGTCCGCTATGGCATCCTGTGGCGTCAGGCCGCCGCCTATGCCACAGCCCATAACTTCGTAGCCGACGCGCGGCAGTTCACCTGGATCGCCCTGACGCCGTTTCTGATCATCAACGGCGGGCTGCTGTTAGCTGCGGCCCTGCTGCCCGAGTGGCGACCGCTGCTCCTCGGCGCGCTCTTCTGGCATACGACCGGCACGGCTGGCGACTTCGCCCTGTTAAACTACTTCCGGCTGCACCGCGACCGGGAGATTTACACTTATGACGACGCGGAGACGAAGACGAGCTACTTCTACGCGGCGCGGTAGCCCGCAGGCCGCCGGTGAAGAGGAGAGGCAAAGTCTCTCCTCAGAAACAGGCGCGCCTCCTTCCTCTCGGTGCGCTGCGCCTTTTGGGGTGCGTCGTACGTCGCTCAGAAGAAGGTGCAACGCGCTCCAGAAAGTGCGTTGCGCCGCGCCCTACGCCACATCGATAATATAGATCCGCCCCCACGTTCCCAGCACCGCCACCGAGTACCCCGTCGTGATCGTCAGCCGCGGCCGCTGGCGGACGATCTCCTTGAGGAGATCATACTCGCTGGTCAGCAGGACGATCCGGCCGCCGGGCCGAACGACGCGCTCCAGTTCGGCCAGCACGGGCGGGTAAAGTTTAGCCGGCTGCTCGCTGGCCCGTAGTTGCTTGCCGAAGGGCAGGTTTGTCGCCACCTTGTCGACCGAGGCGTCGTCCAGCGGCAGCTTGCGCGCGTCCCACTGGCGGATATCGGGGCCTGAGTTGCCGGCGCCCGGCTTCTTGCGGCTGCCGCGGACGTTCTTACGCGCCGCGTCCACGCGCTCCGGCTCGATGTCGCCGCCCAGGATGCGCCCCGCCGCGCCGGCCTGCAAGCGCTCGTAGAGGATCGTCCCGCTGCCGCACATCGGGTCGAGGAAGACCTCGCCCGGCTGCGGCTCGGTCAGCAGCACCATGGCCGCGGCCACCGACGGCCGCAGCGCCGCCGGCAGCTCCACCCTGCGCTCGAACCGGTGGCGCATCGTCCGGTCGGACAGGCGCGCGCCGAGGAGAAACTGCGAGCCTAGCTCATTGGCCCAGAACTCCACCTGCGCGTCGTCGGCCACGGGCGTCCAGCGCGGGTAGCGGGCCTTGAGCGCCCGCCAGAGGGTCGCGGTCAGGTCCTTGCGCGTGTACTCGAACTTGCCGTACTGGCGGCTAATGACGCGGTAGGTGGGCGGGGCGCTGAAGCGGCGGATGCGCAGGTAATCGTTGACGGCGCGGCCGACGCCCTCCGACTTCTCGACCACTTCGCCGATGGTCCGCAGGTCGCGGCGCAGCCGGGTCAGGTCGTCGAAAAAGGCGATCTGGCTGAATACGTCCTCGGTGGTGCGCAGACGCAGGAGGTCTTGCGCCGCGCCGGTGTAGTCGAAGACGACGATGCCATTCTGTTCCTTGGCAAAGAGGTAGCGCTGGAAGTGGGCGTCCTTCAGCCGGTCGCGAATCTCCAGCCAGGCGATCTCTTCCACGCCGGGCATGGTCTGGGCGTAATAAGTCATATCGTTTTCCAAAAGCAGAGTTCATGCATAGGCGTAAAGAAGCCAGGGACGCAAAGGGAGGCGTTCTCGCTTTGGGTTCCCGGCCTTTTTGCGCCTGGGCGTGAGCCTTTTACACCGCGGCCCCGAGGAGGACGGCGAAGAACCAGATCAGGAAGTCGTACTTGAGCAATTGGCTTAGCCGCTCCAATTGCGGGCCGGTGCGTTCGTGGTGGACGCGCACGATAACGTAATAAGCGACCGGGAAGACGCCCAGGGCGACGATGTAGGCGTAAATAGGGCGGTAGTAGTCGAGCAGGTAGGGAGCAAACATGACCACGGCCGTAACCCCCAGCACGACGAAGAAGAAGATGCGGGCCGGCCGCGGCCCCCAGGCGGTGGCGATGGTGCGGACATTATGGGCGTGGTCGCCCTCATAGTCGGCCAGGGTCTTCAGGATTTCGCGGCCGAGAATGCCCACAAAAACGATGGCTCCCAACCACAGCGACGGGCGGACGTTGCCCGCGGCCACGCCGCCGAATATGGGACTCATAGCCGAGATCAGCGCCACCGTGATGTTTCCCAGAAGGACCGTGCTCTTAAGCCGGATGGAGTAGAGATAGAGGAGAGCATTCGAAGCCACGGCGATAAGCAGGGCCAGGGGGCTGATGAGGGCGGCGATGATGAGTGACAGGACGGCCAGGACTATAGAGAACACAAGCGCGGCGCGCGGGGTGACCATGCCGGAGGGCAAGGGCCGGCGCGGCTGGTTGATGCGGTCAATCTCGATGTCGCGGTAATCGTTCCAGGCATTAGACGACGCGGCGACGAAGAGCGTGGCCAGCGCAGCGAGCGCTATCTTCTCCCAGGCGCCGGTTCCGGCGACGTAACCGCCCAGGGCCGCAATAAGGACGCCGGTCAGCGTCGACAGCGGCCGGCTTAGCTTGAAGAGTCCCTTGATCGTTTGTCCCATGCCGCTCGCACTCCGCAGCCAATTATGACCCGCGCGCCAGCAAAAGCCAACCGAACACTTTTGCCGCGATCTCCCTATGTCTCTCTGGACAATGAACGGGAGCAATACCTATTTCCCATATGAAATGGCCTATTTACAAGATATTTACTGGACAATCGATAAACAGTTGACTATACTACTAACTAAGTCTAGACGGGTTTAAGAGGAACTCCTCCCCCCCAAACTGGCACGAGAGAAACGCGACTGGAACACCCCGGCTAGGCCTAGGTCGACTCCCACCCCCTCCTCGATCGGGTATCGACCGTCGGGTCTAGATGCTCCCCTCCTGGCATCAGATCCACGGCAGCCGCCTCGCAAGAGGCGGCTGCTTTGTTATGTCGCAGCGTCACTTTCCAGACGGGGATTTCCAGCGGGAAATAAAAAGAACGGGTTGCTGAACCCGTTCGACAACATGGGCCATGCAGGACTCGAACCTGCGACCAAGTGATTAAAAGTCACCTGCTCTGCCAACTGAGCTAATGGCCCGTACAGTTTGTAGTATAGCCGCCGCCCGGGGGAGCGACAACCGGGGGCGTTCCGAAGAATCGCGCTACAGCAGCCACGACCCCAACCCCACCGCCACCAGACCACCGCCCAGCGACGAGAGCAGGTTCACCAGGTCGTTGTTCATTAGCCCCCAGCCGCGCAAGGGTCGGGTGTCGGTGCCGCAGCGATGGCGCTTGCGCTCCGTCTCCTTGCCGCAGGTGTCGCAATAGTAGATTTGCTGCACAGTGGCCCCCATCAGGCTGTCGAGCAGCGCGCCGCTCGCGCCGCTCAGCGCGCCAATCAGGGCGACGACCGCGGCCGCGCCCCAGGGAACCAGCCCGGCCACCGCTCCCAGCAACCCGGCCGTGAGGCCGATGAGCAGCCCGCCCACGAGCGAGACGCCCGTGCCCAACCCCGACACGCCGCCCGAAGTGCCGACCTCGACCACCCGGCCGCTGGTGATGAGCCGCGGCGCGGCCTTGCTCAGCGTGCCCAGTTCCGTGGCCCAAGTATCGGCCGTTACGGTCGCCATCACGCCGATGAACAACCAGAACCACAGGTCGCGCGGCACAGCGCTCTCCGGCACGAGGGCGCTCAGCATGGCAATGAGCGCGCCCAAGCCACCGTTGGCCAATACCTGACCGATGTCGCGGCGGTGGCCCTTTTCGAATTTCTCGGCCACGGCCGCCTTCTCGCGCTCTTTGAAGTGCGACAGGGCGCTGGAGCTGATGAAAAACACCGCCAGGACGACGCCCCACACCCAGCCGCCGAGGCCGAAAATGAGCGTGCCGACGATGAACGCCCCTAACGCGCCCGACAATGACAGCGAGCCGCGCCAGTAGGCCAGCGCGGCAATAGCGACACTCAGGGCCAGGCCCAGCAGCAGTGAAGTCAGCAAATCTTGTGTCATAAGGTCCCAAGTGTATCCCTCCGGCCGTGTTCCGACACGCCGCGGGCGAGCATTGCCCCGGCTGGAAAGCTTGTCCGTTTGTCAATGTTGCGCGATCGCGCCGGGTGGGTCAGAATTGGGTCTGTTCAGAGGAGTGCCCCATGACGCCGTCCACCCAGCCTAAACCCCAGCGGCCCGGCGCGGCGGGTATTGCCCTGCCGCCGCGCCCCGTTATCTTCGAGATCGACGCATGGCTCTGGCTGCGCGAGCTGAGCGGACAATACGGCCGCCGCGTGTCGCTGGCCGACGTGCCCGATGAGGCGTGGGACAGCGTGGGCGCGCCCGACGCGGTCTGGCTGATGGGCGTTTGGGAGCGGAGTCCGGCGGGACGGGCCATTGCCATGAGCCATCCGGGTCTGCGCGGCACATTCGATGAGGCGCTGCCCGGCTGGACGCCGGACGACGTAGAGAGCTCGCCCTATTGCGTCCGCCGCTACGTCGTTGACGCGGCGTTGGGCGGAGCCGAAGGCCTGGCGGTGGCTCGCGCCGAGCTGGCCCGGCGCGGCATCGGCCTCATCCTTGACTACGTGCCTAACCACGTCGCCCCCGACCATCCCTGGGTGGCGGCGCACCCCGAATACTTCATCCACGGCACGCCCGACGACCTGGCCGCCGCGCCCGACGCCTTCTTCGCCGCCGGCGACCAGATTCTGGCCCTCGGCCGCGAGCCCAATGCGCCGCCCTGGCCCGACGTCGTCCAGCTCAACGCCTTCAACCCCGGCCTGCGCGCCGCCACCATCGCGACGCTGATCGCCATCGCCGACCAATGCGACACGATCTGCTGCGACATGGTCATGCTGCTGACCACCGCCGCCTTTGCCGGGACGTGGGGCGAGCGGGCCGGCGCGCCGCCAGAAGAGGAGTTCTGGCGCGAGGTGCTGCCGGCCGTGCGCGCCGCCCGGCCTGATGTCCGCTTCATAGCCGAGGTCTACTGGGATATGGAATGGGAGATGCAGCAGCAGGGGTTTGATTACTGCTACGACAAGCGGCTGTACAACCGGCTGGTGCATGAAACGACCGAAGCGGTGCGGGGTCACCTGTTAGCCGACCTGCCCTATCAGGAGCGGCTGGTGCGCTTCATCGAGACCCACGACGACCCGCGCGCCGCGGCCGTCTTCCCCGGCAACCGCGCGCTGGCCGCGGCCATCGTCGCCTACACACTGCCCGGGGCCAAGCTATTCCACCAGGGTCAGTTCGAGGGTCTGACGATCCGGCTGCCCGTCTTCCTGACGCGGCGGCCTGACGAGCCGGTCGACCGAGCGTTGCAGATGTTCTATCGCCGGCTGGCGATGGCCGTGAAGACGCGCCCCCTGCGTGAAGGGCAGTGGCGACTTTGCGCCCTGAACGGCTGGCCGGATAATACCAGCTATAATAACCTGGCAGCGTGGTGTTGGGAGGCGGGCGACGAACGGCGGATCGTCGTCGTTAACCTGTCGCCGCACACCTCCCAGGCGCGCGTCCAATTGCCCTGGCCCGACCTGGGCGGGCAAAACTGGGTGCTGGAAGACATCATGGAAGAGCGCCTCTTCGAGCGCTCCGGCGATGAGATCCTCAACATGGGCCTCTTCGTCGAACTCGCCCCCTGGGGCCGGCACTTTTTCGCCATTCGCTAGTCGCGGCGTGGTCCGGCCGCGCTTCGCTCATTACGAATAGAACGAAACAATCGCCAGTAGCCGCCCGCGGCCTGGCGATTTCGCATGTGTAGCGCGATTCTCCGAAATCGCGCGCCAGAACGTAAAAGCATATTCCCTATTCCCACAGGAGACCCACGAACATCATGACTGAGAATCTGAACCCGTTTGCAATTGCCCAGGCGCAGTTGGACAAGGCCGCCGGCATTTTGCAACTCGACCCCGACATGCACGCCTTTCTGCGCGAGCCGCTGCGCGAGTTCCACTTCAGCATCCCCGTGCGCATGGACGACGGCCGCACGCAGACCTTCAAGGCCTTTCGCGTGCAGTACAACGACGCCCGCGGCCCGGCCAAGGGTGGCGTCCGCTTCCACCCCGACGAAACCATCGACACCGTCCGCGCCCTGGCCGCGTGGATGACGTGGAAGACGGCCGTCGCCGACGTGCCGCTGGGCGGTGGCAAGGGCGGCGTCATCTGCAACCCGCGTAACCTTTCCACCCACGAACTCGAGCGCCTCAGCCGCGGCTACATGCGCGCTGTGGCCCGCTTCGTCGGCCTGCACCAGGACGTGCCCGCGCCCGACGTCAACACCAATCCGCAGATCATGGCCTGGATGCTCGACGAGTATGAGACCATCCACGGCGCGCACGAGCCGGGCGTCATCACCGGCAAGCCACTGCTGCTGGGCGGCTCGGCCGGCCGTCCCCCGGCGACGGCGATGGGCGGCATGGTCACCATCCGCGAGGCGGCCAAGGTGCTCGGGATGCCGCTGCAGGGCGCGACGACGGCCATTCAGGGCTACGGCAACGTCGGTAGCTTTGCCCACAAGCTGGCCCACAACCTGCTGGGGCTGAAAGTGACGGCCGTCAGCGACGAGTTCGGCGGCATCTACTGCGAGGGCGGGCTCGATCCCGAGGTGGTCGCGGGCCACATGCGCCGCACCGGCAAGGTCGGCGGCTGCCCCGGCAGCGAGGAGATCAGTAACGCGAAGCTGCTGGAGTTGCCGGTGGACATCCTCATCCCGGCGGCCATCGAGAACCAGCTCACCAGCGCCAACGCCGACCGCATCCAGGCGCGCATCGTGGCCGAACTGGCGAACGGCCCGACGACGCCCGAGGCCGACCAGGTGCTGACGCAAAAGGGCATCTACATCATCCCCGACTTCCTGTGCAACGCCGGCGGCGTGACCGTCTCCTACTTCGAGATGGTTCAGAACTCCTACGGTTTCTACTGGAACGAAGACCTGGTGCAGCAGCGGCTGGACGAGAAGATGACGACGGCGTTCCATGCCGTGCATGAGATGGCCGCCGAGCGAAATATCGAGACGCGTATGGCGGCCTACCTGGTGGCTGTCAATCGCGTCGCCGAGGCCGTTCGCTCCCGCGGCTGGGTGTAAGCCACAAGAACTGACGCAAAGGCGCAAAGAAGCAAAGGACGCTAAGAAGAATTCTTCTTTGCGCTCGCGGCTCCTTCGCGCCTTTGCGAGCCTCTGCCTCTTCTAGACCGCGCCCTGATCGCGCAGGGCGGCGATCTCTTCCACGCCATAGCCTAGTTCGCCCAGGATTTCAGCCGTGTGCTCGCCCAGGGTTGGCGGGGCGCGGCGAACGGCGGCCGGCGTCTCCCCCAGCTTGGCGACGGGGCCGAGGACTTGCAGCGGCCCCAGCGCCGGGTGCGTCACCCACTGCACCATCTCCCGCGCCAGCGTGTGGGGGTCGTTCAGCGCCGTGGGCACGTCGTTGATGGGCGCGGCGGGGATGCGCAGGCCGGGCAGCGCGGCCAGCCACTCGGCCGACGGCCGCTCGCGGAACACCTCGCGCAACCGCGGGATGAGTTCGCCCCGCGCCGCCACCCGGCCCGCGTTCGTCGCGTAGCGCGACTCGGCGGCCAGATCGGGCCGGTTCGCCAGGGCGCAGAAGCGCCGCCACTGCTCGTCGCTGCCGATGCCCACGGTGATCAGGCCGTCGGCCGTGGGGAAGGTTTCGTAGGGGACGATGTTGGGGTGGGCGTTGCCATAGCGAGCGGGCGACGCACCGGCAAAGGCGTTCTGGGCCACGTTCGCCAGCCAGCCGATCTGGGCGTCGAACAGGGCGACGTCGATGGCCTGGCCGCGGCCGGCGCGCGTGCGGTGGTGCAGCGCGGCCAGGATGGCGGTGGTGGCGAACAGCCCGGCGCTGATGTCGACGATGGCCACGCCGACCTTGTGCGGCTCGCCCTCGGCCGGGCCGGTGATTGACATGACCCCGCCTTCGGCCTGGATTATGAAGTCGTAGCCGGGGCGGTCGCGGTAGGGGCCGGTCTGGCCGTAGCCGGTGACAGAGCAGTAGATCAGGCCGGGGTGGTCGGCGGCCAGCGTGTCGTAGTCCAGCCCGACCTTCGCCAGCGTGCCGGGCATGAAGTTCTCCACGACGACGTCGGCCGTGGCGATGAGCCGCCGGGCCACGGCCAGCCCCGCTGCCGACTTGAGGTCGAGCGTCATGCTCCGCTTGTTACGGTTGGCGGTCAGGTAGTAGGCGCTCTGGCCGCCCTCATCCGGCGCGCCGCCGACCCACGGCGGCCCCCAGGCGCGCGTGGGGTCGCCCGCGTCCGGCTGCTCCACCTTGATCACGTCGGCGCCGTAGTCGGCCAGCAGCATCGTACAGAATGGTCCGGCCAGGACGCGGGAGAGGTCAACCACGCGGATGTCGGAAAGCGCGGCGGGAGTAGACATTGATGGGATTATGAACAGGCTCGGCCAAGAGGGCAACGGCATGTGCTATAGTGCGCCTGGAAAAATTCCGGGAGACGGAGCAGGTAATGTACGCAATTGAGTTGGAGAGCAAAATCAAGGACGGGGTCATCGAAGTCCCTTTAGAGCACAGGGAGCGCTTGCGCCGCGAATCAGCCGGCGACGTGGTGCGGGTCATTGTGTTGACTGGCGAAGCGGTTGAGAAGCGCGACGCGGCGAGCCGGCCCGACATACTGGCCGAATTGCTGCGCAACCCTATCCAGGTTAAGGATTTCCGTTCCCTAGATCGGGATCAATTGCATGAACGACCCTGACGGCCCCATCTTCGTTGACATGAACGTCTGGCTTTATGCCCTCATTGATGGGACTGCCCCAAGGAAGTCCGAAGCAGCCCGTGAATTACTGACCCGACAATCTCCCACCCTAATAACCAGCACCCAGGTCATCAACGAGATTTGCGTAAACCTTATCTGAAAGGCGGGCGTGACCGAAGAGGTCGTGCGCGAATTGACCATCTCCTTCTTTCGTCGCTATGAGGTTGTCCTTACTACGGAGGCTCTGCTGCTCGAAGCGTCAGGACTACGTGAAGCCTACTCGCTCTCCTATTGGGACAGCTTGATCGTTGCCGCCGCGCTTCAGGCGAAGGCTACAACACTCCTTTCAGAAGATATGCATGACGGGTTAGTCGTTGACGGGGCGCTGACGATTACAAACCCGTTCGCCCGTGCTCGTTCGGCGGATTAGGGCGTGCCGGCCCTGTTTCCGCGCTAGATTACTCCTCTCCTACGCGCAGCGCCCGGTGCAGTTTCGTCCGCCAGAGCAGGGCTGTAGCCGCGCCGAGGGCCAGGACGAAGGCCCCGGCCAGCGTCAGGTAGATGCGCGTCAGGGCGGCCCAGTCATTGCGGGCCAGGAAGGGCGGCGTCGGCGGCCGGTCGCCAAAGGTGATGGGTAGGCCCGGCAGCGTGATCCGGTTCAACAGCAGCCCCAGTGCTGTCCCGATGGCCAGCCCGGCCAACACGAGCACCACCTGTTCTAGTAGCAGCGCCCCATAGAGCTGTCCCGGCGACAGGCCGATAGAGCGCAGCACGCCATAGATGGCTTCGCGCTGGCGGGCGCTGAAGTAGAAGTAGGTGACAAAGCCGATGAGCGCCAGCAGGGCCGTCAGGGCGTAGCCAAACAGCGTGACGCTGCGTAAGCCCAACCCCATCGGGTCGGCCTTGAACGTCCGTCGCAACTCCTCCGCGACGACGACCTCCACCCCGGCGACATCCGGCGTCTCGACGGCATCGGTCCGCGCCGCCATCACCGCCTCGTTGACGTTCACCGCCGCGTCCGGCCGGGCGTTCAGAAAGGCCAACAGCGCGTCGCGGTTGACGACGACGAACCCGGCGTTGAGCTCCTCGTAGACCGTCGGGAAGTAGTTGACGACCCCGGCCACGCGCAGGGTCAGCGGCCGAGAGTCGATGGCCGCGCTGATCGCCTCGCCCACGGCTGCGTCTGTGGCCGCCAGGAAGGCCGGGCTGACCAGCGCCGGCAATTTGTCATCCACCACCGGGCGCTCGCCGGACAGCAGCGTTAGCGCCTCGCCCACGGCGAAATAGGCCGACAGCGCCAGGCCGCCCTCGCCCGACCAGCTGTTCGCCGGACCGAAGATGGCCGAGCCCGACGCCGACGCTCCCAGCGGCAGCCCAAGGGCGCGCTCCACATCCACGGCAACCGTCCGCTCGCCGCCGGCGTCCACAGCCGTCACCTCATCGATGACCAGTTGCATGCTCTCCGGAAGCCTGATGGCGAAGTCGTCGTCGCGTCGGGCGCGGTTGCGCAGCGTCAGCGCGTCGAGCGCCAGCGGGTAGCTGGCCGAGGCGAGCGCCGGCAGCGTGGCCCGGAAGTAGCGACGGCCGTCGGCCGGATAGGTGGGCGGGCCATCGGGCGCGACGGGCCGCAAGTTCAGCGCCAGTACTTCGCCCTGGGCCGATACCAACCGGATGCCGAGGCCGACGCGATCCAGGTCGCTTGCGCCGCGCGGCGTGTTGAAGGATTCGCGCGCTTCGGTGTCGGGACCGGTGTAGAGCCACAGGCCGACCTCGACCGGCTGGCCGGGCAGCGTCGCCGTTGACGAGAGGGGCGGCGGCGCGGCCGCGATCTCGCCCAGTAGCTCGCCCATCGGCCGCGCGGCGAAGTCGGGCCGGTAGCGGGTGACGGGGCCGAAGGTGAACGGGTCGATGCCCAGGACGGTGAAGCGCAGGTAGTCGCGGCCGATGGACGCCGACCCCTGCGTACGGTAGAGCGGCGAGGCGACCGCGTTGGGGATGGCCTCGGCCGCGGCGCTGGACAGGCGCGGCCGGGCGACGAGGCGCAAATCGCCGCCGGCGGCGTAGCGGGCGCGCTCGGCCTCGCTGGTGTCGAGGGTCAGAGTGATGCCGCTGGACAGCACGCCCAGGGCGATAGCCAGCGTAAGCAGCAGCACCAGCCGGGCGACGTGGGTCGGGTTGCGAGCGGCGGCCCACAGGGCCAGCGCGGCCGGCAAGCCGCGGCCTCGCGCCGCCAGCCCGGCCAGGCCGTTGAGTACAAGCGGAAAGACGCGCAGCAGCACCGTGCCCGCGCCGATGAGCAGGGCCACCGGCGACATCAGCAGCAGCCAGTCGACGCCGCCCGCGCCGCCGGCAATGCCGCCGTAGAGCCGCAACCGCCACAACAGCGCGAGGGCCACGACGAGCAGGATGACGTCCAGATAGGCGCGCTGCCACCAGGGGCGACCCGCACCGCGGGCCGCGTCCTGCTGGTAGCTGATGATGGAGCGGCGAATGGCCGGGCCTACGGGCAGCAGCAGGGCCGCGAAGCAGGCCAGCGCGCCGACGGTCGCCGCCAGCCAGGCCAGTTGCGGCAGCGTCAGGCTCCAGCCAGGGTCACTGACGTCGGCCAGCGGGCCAAAGGCGGTCAGGGCGCGGACAAGCGCCAGGCCGAGCAGCGGCCCGGCCGCAAACGCCGCCGCCGCCACTAACAGCGCCTCGACCACTTGCAGCCGGAAGAGCTGCCGCCCGGCGGCGCCGCGACTCTGGAGCACGGCGAACTCGCGTTCGACCTGCCGGACCGACAGCGAGGCGACCATGACCACGTAATAGAGGGCCAGCAGGACGACCTCGGCCGTCAGGAAGTAGAGCGGCGCGCGCACGGCGGCCGACTGCGCGGCGAAGCTGGTCAGCGCGTCGCCCAGGCGTGTATCCAGCGTAACCGAGGGGGAGAGGCCGCGCAGGTTGGCCGCCAGCGCCGGGAGCGCGGCTTGCAGCGGCGCGATGTCGGCCGTGGTCAGCCGCGCCGGGTCGAGCAGGGCGCGCCAGGTGAGTTCATAGGGCGCGTCGGGAAAGAGGGACGCGGCCAGCGGGAAGAAGTCGGCCGCCGGCACGAGGGCGCTATACTGCGCCCGGTAGCGCTCGTCACTTTGGGCGCGCAGCGGGCTACGGTCGCCGAACCAGAACGGGTCGGCGGCGTCGCGCGGCCGGATAATGCCGCTCACTTCCAGCGCGTACGCCGGTGCGTCGGCCTCGCGCGAGAGGCTGAGGGGCAGCGCGTCACCGGGTGACAGGCCGTAGGCGGCGGCCATCTCCTCGCCAATGACCGCGCGGAAGGTCGCGCCGTCGCCGGGCTGGCGGGCCGGCCACTCCCCGGCGACGAGTTCCGCCCGCAGGCGCAACGCCGCGTCATCGCCATAGAAGCGTGGGATAAGCCGTTCATCGGCCAGCAATTGATCGTCGAGCCACGGAAAGAGCCAGCGAGCGCCGACCGACGGCACAATATCGGCCACGTAGGGGCCAGCCTCAGACCCGCCCCTACTTCCGCCCCTGCCGAAGGCTTCGGCAACCGCGGCGCGAACGGCCGCGTCCTGCGCCGCGAAGCGGGCCGCGTCCGCCCGGTCGAAGGCGCGCAACTCCAGATTGCCGGCCAGCGAATCGCCGGCCAGCAGCGAGCGCCGCAGGCCGAACTCGACAACGGTGTTGACCAGCACCGGGCTGGCTGCCAGCAGCGCGGTGGCGATGACCACCCCCAGGCCGAGCGTCAACAGCATTTGCCAGTGATGGGCGGCGCGCCGCAGGACGAGGCGGAGCAGGCTCATGCGCTACAGGTTCTCGATCTCGACCGGCTCCACCGCCTCGGCCAAATCAAAACCGAAGACGCGGCTATAGAAGTACAGCTCGCTTTCCATCGTGCGCTTGAGGGTGGCCGCCTGCCGAAAGCCGTGGCCCTCGCCCGCGAAGGACAGGTAGGCGACGGGCAACTCCTTGTTGCGGGCGGCGACGAACATGGCTTCCGACTGGTCGGGCGGCACGACCTTGTCCTCCAAGCCCTGGAAGAGGATGAGCGCGGCGCTGCACTTGTCGGCGACGTGGATGGGCGAGCGCGCCACGTAGACGTCGCGCGCCGCCGGGTAGGGGCCGATGAGGCCGTCGGTGTAGCGCGACTCGAACTTATGCGTGTCGCGCGCCAGCGCTTCGGCGTCGCTGACGCCGTAGTAGCTGGCCGCGGCCTTGAAGGTGTCGTGGAAGGTGATGGCGCACAATGTGGTGTAGCCACCGGCGCTGCCGCCGCGAATGATGAGCCGGTCGCCGTCCACGCGCCCCTGGTCCACCAGCCAGCGCGCGCCGTTGATGCAGTCCTCGACGTCGACGACGCCCCAGTTGTCCTTGAGACGTTCGCGGTAGTCGCGGCCGTAGCCGGTGCTGCCGCCGTAGTTGACATCGAGGATGGCGAAGCCGCGGCTCGTCCAGAACTGGCGG
>CAZSOD010000084.1:8461-14998 GCA_964608255.1 uncultured Ardenticatenaceae bacterium | reverse complement strand
GCTCGAACACCTCCTCAATCGGCCGCTCGATGACCACGCTATGCTCCATTCTCATTTTCGGTTGTCTCCTTCGGTTGGCCGTCGCCGCTCGGCGGCGAGAGAGGGCATCCGTCGGCAAACCACGGCGGACGTAGCCACAGTATAGCAGAGCGCCGTCGGAAACGATACCGCGGCGGCGTCTCTTGCGCGTCTCATCCCCGCCTTGTGCCCCCCTCCCTTCAGTGGTAAACTTGCGTATCCAGACCTCAGAGGTCTTCTGAGACCTCTGAGGTCTTCGCAGACGCCGGGAAGCTCATGTCGCAAGCCCTCTACCGCAAATGGCGGCCGGCCCGGTTCGACCAGGTCATCGGCCAGGAACACGTGACCCGCACGCTGCAAGCGGCCGTCGCCGCCGACCGCGTGGGCCACGCTTACCTGTTCTGCGGGCCGCGCGGCACGGGCAAGACGACGATGGCTCGCCTGCTGGCCAAGGCGGTCAACTGCGAGGCGGCCGACCCCGCCCAGCGCCCCGACGACGACTGCCCCCTCTGTCAGGCCGTCAACGAGGGCCGCTTCCTCGACCTGATCGAGATCGACGCCGCCAGCAACACCGGCGTCGACGACATCCGCACCCTGCGCGACAAGGTCAACTTCGCCCCCAGCCAGGGGCGCTACAAGGTCTACATCATCGACGAGGTCCACATGCTCTCCATGGCCGCCTTCAACGCCCTGTTGAAGACGCTGGAGGAGCCCCCCGCCCACACCATCTTCGTCCTGGCGACCACCGAGGAGCACAAAGTCCCGGTCACCATCAAGTCGCGCTGCCAGCAGTTCAACTTCCGGCTGCTGACCGGGCCGGAGATCGCCGCCCGGCTGCGCTGGCTGGCGCAGCAGGAGTCGCTGGCCATTGAGCCGGAAGCGGTCGAACTGCTCTCGCGGCAGGCATCGGGCAGCATCCGCGACGCGGAGAGCCTGCTCGACCAGCTTGTCGTCTCGCCCGACGACCGCATCACGCTGGAGCGGGCGCAACTGGTGCTGGGCACGGCCCCCGACGCGGCCGTTGTCGCCGTCGCCGACGCCTGGCTCAATGGCGATAGCGCCCGCGGCCTGGAGGTCATCCACGACGCGCTGGCCTCCGGGGCGGACGCCCGGCAGTTTAGCCGCCAGATGGTCGCGCACTTGCGCCAATTGCTGCTGCTACAGGCGGCGGGGGCACAACTGGACGTGGCCGGGCCGGTGGAGCGCAAGGCGGAGATGCTAGATCAGGCGCAGCGCGCGCCGCGCCGGGCGCTTATCGACGCCGTCCGCCGCTTCCAGGAGGCGGCGCTGCAACCGGCGGGAAGCTGGCAGCCGCAGTTGCCACTGGAGCTGGCGTTTATTGAGTTGGTGCCGGACGCGCCGATGGCAGAAGGGGCCAGGTTCCAGGTTCCAGGGGCCAGGGAAGAGCGACCGCCGACGGCCGACCGCCGACCGCTGCAAGAAGAGGCCAGGTTCCAGGTTCCAGGGGCTAGGGAAGAACGACCGGCGCAAGCGGAGCAGACGACGGGCCACGGCCCACAGACCACGGCCGAGGCTCGTCCATCTGCCGCAGAGTCCGCATCCTCAGATGCGGGTTCTGTCCAACGACCAACGACCGGCGACCAACAACCCGCGCCGGCTTCCGAACTTGTCACTCGTCACTCGTCACTCGTCACTCCGGATGAACCCGCCACTCGTCACTCGTCACCCGCTACCCTGACCGTCGCCGCCGTGGCCGGCATGTGGCCGGAGATGACCCAGCGCGTCGGCCACAACAACCGCAACCTGCCGGCGCTGCTGTCCATGTGCAAGCCGCTGGCGATCGAGGGCAAGACCATTATCCTCGGTTTCGACTTTCCGATCTTTAAGGACAAATTCGAGAAGACCCAGGGCGCGGCCGACGCGGTGGTCGCGGCCTTCCGCGCCCTCAGCGGTACGGACTGCAACATCCGCATCGTCACCACTGCCGACTACCCCATGCCCATCCGCCGCGACGAGTTCCAAGCGTTGGCGGCGGAGTTGGGGGGCGTGGTGCGGGATAATGACGAGTGACAGCATGACCGCCGACCGCCGACGGCCGACCGCCGCCAGCGGGCAACTAACGACTAGTGGCTTATGACTAACGCCGAACGACCAACGACGAGGCCCTTCCGCTGCGGTCGGCGGTCGGCCGTCGGCGGTCGTTCTTGAGGAGACCATGACCAAACGAAACTTCCACGGCAAACCGAAGAAATCCAGCAGCAACCCCAACGACATGCTGGCCCAGGTGCAGAAGATGCAGCAGGAGATGGCCGCGGCGCAGACGGCGCTGGAGAACGAGACGCTGACCGTCAGCGCCGGCGGCGGGGCAATCACGATTACCATCACCGGCCACCAGCGCGTGCGCGGCATCACCATCGACAAGGAACTGCTGACGCCCGACGACGCCGACTTCCTGCAAGACATGCTTGTGGCCGGCATTAACGCCGCCATCGAGCAGTCACAGGCTCTCGCCGCGCAGCGGATGGAGGGCATCACCGGCGGCGTGGGCGGAATGGATGGGCTGCTTGGCGGCCTCATGGGGTAGCGCGTGGCTCAATCCGTCCTCCCTCGTTCCGTCCAGCGGCTTATTGACGAGTTCGCGCGCCTGCCCGGTATCGGCCCCAAGTCCGCTTCGCGCCTGACGTTTTACCTGCTGCGGGCCAAGGACAATCAGGCGCTCGATCTGTCGGCCGCTCTCCAGGAGCTTCAGGAGCGCACGCGCCTCTGCTCGGTCTGCTACAACATCACCGAGGACGACCCGTGCCCCATTTGCTCGGATGAAGCGCGCGATTCCAAGCTGCTATGCATCGTCGAGGAGCCGCTCGACGTGCTGGCGATTGAGCGTTCGCGGGCCTACAACGGCCGCTACCACGTCCTCCATGGGGCCATCTCCCCCGTCGAGGGCATCGGCCCCGAGGAATTGCGCATTGCCGAACTGTTGCAGCGCGTCGCCGGCGGCCAGTTCCGGGAGATCATCCTGGCCACCAACCCGACATTAGAGGGGGAGTCGACGGCGCTCTACCTGCAACGCCGCCTGGTCGACCACAAGGCGCGGCTGACGCGCCTGGCCCGCGGCCTGCCCATTGGCGGCGACCTGGAGTATACCGACGAGATCACCCTCGGCCGCGCCTTCGAAGGCCGGCACGACGTGTAAGAGGCTCACGCAAAGACGCGAAGAAAGGGACTAGGGACAAGGGGCTAGGGAAGCAGGCTCTTCCCTAGCCCCTAGAACCTGGCCCCTGGACCCTTCTTCAGGAGGATGAGCGAATGACGCTGGACATGCGCGGGCGGATTGTGGGGCTGGATCGGGAAGTGCCCCTGCTCGACGGCCGGCGCGTGCCCTACGTCAACCTTGACAACGCCGCCAGCACCCCGCCGTTGGTCGACGTCGTCCGCGCCGTGGACGACTTCATGCCCTACTACTCCAGCGTCCACCGCGGCACGGGCTTCAAGTCGCGGCTCAGCACCGTCGCCTACGACCAGGCCCATGCCATTATCGGCCGCTTCGTCGGCGCCGACCCGCGCACCAATACCGTCATCTTCGGCAAGAACACGACCGAGGCCATCAACAAGCTGGCCTGGCGCTTGCCGCTCGAGCCGGACGCGGTCATCCTGACCACGCAACTGGAGCACCACTCCAACGACCTGCCGTGGCGGCCGCGCGCCCACGTCGTCCACGTCCGCGCGTTGCCCGACGGCCGGCTGGACGAGGACGACTTCGACCGGCAACTGGCGCGCCACGCCGGCCGCGTCGCTTTGGTGGCCGTCAGTGGCGCGTCGAACGTCAGCGGCTTCCTCCAGCCCATCCATCGCCTGGCGCGCAAGACCCACGCCGCCGGAGCGCTCATCCTGGTCGACGCCGCCCAACTCGCCCCGCACCGCCGGGTAGACATGCGCCCTGACGATGACCCGGAGCACCTCGACTTCGTGGCCCTCTCCGCTCACAAGATGTACGCCCCCTTCGGCACGGGGGCGCTGATCGGGCCGAAAGAGGTGTTTCTGCGCCAGCCGCCCGAGTACCGCGGCGGCGGCACGGTCGACGTAGTGACACTTGACGAGGTGCATTGGGCCGGCGCGCCCGACCGCGACGAGGCCGGCAGCCCCAACGTCGTCGGCGCTGTCGCTATGGCTGTGGCCGCGCGGGTGCTGATGGAAGTCGGCATGGACGCCATCGCCGAGCATGAGGAACACTTAATCGCTTACGCGCTGGAGCAATTGCGGCGCGTGCCCGGCATCCGGCTCTATGGGGAGACGGACCCGGTGCGAGCGGCCGAGAAGGTGGGCGTCATCCCGTTTAGCGTCGCCGGCGTGTCCCACTTTCTGGTCGCGGCCATCCTCGGCTACGAGGGCGGCATCGGCGTGCGCTCCGGCTGCTTCTGCGCCCACCCCTACGTCGTCCACCTGCTGGGGCTGGACGAAGCGCAGTCGGTTCGCTGGCGCAACCAACTCCTGGCCGGCGACAAGTCCGAAATGCCGGGCTTGGTGCGGGCCAGCTTCGGCTGCTACAACAATACCGAGGACGTCGACCGGCTGGTGGAGATGCTCCAGCGCATCGCCCGCCGCGACTACTGCGGCGACTATGTGCTCGACCGCCGCTCCGGCGAATACCACCCGCGCAACTTCCAGGAACCCCTCGCCGACTACTTCCTCCTCGAACCAGTCGAGGAGTAATTCAACACGATGAACGCGGATTGGACGGATTTGCACGGAAGAAGGCAATAGGTAGGTGTCTTTTCCGCGAGACTCCGTCCAACGTAATCATCCGTGTTGAATTACCTTTTCGCCGGGCAAGAATAGGCCGGTAGTCGGCAAAACGTAATCCCATCCGACAGCTTTTGACGTAAAATTGAGAGTGTGCGGCGGCGCAACCTTTCGCGCGGCTGCCCGTTACCTTCATAAGCGGGGATCGTCTTCAGGGCGTACAGACGCCGGACCCAATTCTGAAATCTGCTTAATCTGCCCAATCTGCGGATCATCCCTCTGCGAGAGAAACATCATGTTGTGGAAACGCTTGTCATTCCTGCTCATCATCGTTGCCGCGTTGGCCCTTGTCGCCTGCGGTGGGGGAACGCAGGCGGGCGAAATCCCGCCGCCGCCGACCGAGGCGATGGCTACGGCCGAAGCCCTCGTCGACGCGACCATCTCGCCCGTGCCGCCGACGGCCACTACAGTCGCGCCAGCCACTTTGCCGCCGCCCGCCATCGTCACGCCCGAGGTGACCGCCGCGCCGCCCACGCCCGAGGTGACGCCCGCGCCCGACACGGTTGTCCTGGCCGCTGAGGCCGCGGCCTTCACCGGACGAAACCCGCTGACCGGCGAGGAAGAGGCCAACCCGAATGACTTGTTGCGGCGGCCGATCGCCGTCAAGCTGGCCAACGCCCCGGCCGACTACACCCGACCGCAAGCCGGCCTGAACGACGCCGACATCATCTTTGAACATTGGACCGAAGGCTCCGTGACGCGCTTCACGGCTATCTTCTACGACACTATCCCGCCCAACGTCGGCCCGGTGCGCAGCGCTCGCCTGATCGACCTGGAGCTGCCGGCCATGTACGACGCCATGTTGGCCTTCTCCGGGGCCAGCGTCGGCGTGAATCAGCGCCTCAACGCCTCCGACTTCAGCAACCGGTTGCTGCGCGCCAGCGAGCCCGGCTTCTACCGTACCGGCGACACGAGCAAGCCGTTCGAGCACACGCTTTACATTCGCATGGAGGATTTGTGGCGGGCAGTGGAGGCCAAGGGACTGAACACCCCGCCGACCTTCGGCACGTACAACGCCTTTAGCGAAGTGCCGCCGGCGGGCGGATCTCCGGCGACGAAGATCGACATTAGCTACAAGACTGAAGAGATCGAATGGCTCTACGACCCGGAGATCGGCCAGTACCGGCGCTGGATGGACTTCAAGGAGCACCTGGACGCCAACACCGAAGAGCAGGTGACGGTGTCGAACGTCGTCTACCTGACGCCTTTCCACGTCAATGACCCCAACATCTGCGAGCAGATCAACAACGGCGTGTGCGCCGCGCTGTCAATTGAGATTCAGCTTTGGGGCAGCGGTCCGGCCATCGTCTTCCGCGACGGCCAGCGCTACGACGTGACGTGGCACCGCGACGGCCGCAACGACCAGCTCACCTTCACCGATGCGCAGGGCAATCCCTTCCCCCTCCAGATCGGCCAGACGTGGGTGCAGGTGGTGCCGGGGTATATTCAGAATTCGTTGAAGTTGGTCGAGTAACCAGTGTTCAGTAGGCCAGTAGGTCAGTCAAATCGCTTGACCTACTGAATACTGACCCACTGACCTACTTCTTCTCCCGGCTCGCCAGCGCCAGATATAGCGCCAGCCCGCCCACGATCAGGGCGGCGAAGGCGAAGAGCACGGCGTTGGTCAACGGGCTGATTGTCGTTTCCATTGTTCACCTTCCTGTGAGGACCGCAGACGATGGACGACAGACCGCAGCCAGAGAGTACGCTTCTGGCTGCGGTCTGTCGTCCGTCGTCCTTCTTCACTCGTCACTCGTC
>CAZSOD010000084.1:0-8361 GCA_964608255.1 uncultured Ardenticatenaceae bacterium | reverse complement strand
TCACTCGTCACTCGTCACTCGTCACTCGTCACTGCCCAATATACCCCTGCACCACCAGCAGCTCCGCGTTCAGCAGCGCGCCGCTGGCCGCGCCGCGCAGGGTGTTGTGGGTCAGGGCCACATAGCGCACGTCCAGCACGGGGCACTCGCGCACCTTGCCCACCGTCCAGGCCAGGCCTTCGCCCGCATCGCGGTCGCGGCGCGGCTGCGGCCGGTCGGGTTCGTCGCGGTAGATGAGCAGGTCGGCCGGCGTTGAAGGCAGTTGGGCGCAGACGGCCGGCGGCCGCCAGTCGCGCAGGGCCTCAATAGCCTCGGCCGCCGACGCCGGCCGCCCCAGCTTCACCGACACGCTGGCCAGGTGGCCGTCGATGACCGGCACGCGGTTGGCCTGGGCGCTGACGCGGATGTCGGCCATGCGCATGCGGCCGTCGCGCACGTCGCCCAACAGCTTTTTGGGCTCGTTTTGCAGCTTCTCGTCCTCGCCGCCGATGTGGGGCACGACGTTGTCGGTGATGTCGAGCGAAGCCACGCCGGGATAGCCCGCGCCGGAGATGGCTTGCATGGTCGTGATGATCGCCGCCTCGACGCCGAATGCTTCCTGAAAGACCTTGAGCGGCAAGATGGCGCTGGTCGTTGAGCAGTTGGGGCTGGCGACGATGAAGCCCGGCCAGTTGTTTTCCGCGCGTTGCGTGGGGATGAGGCAAGTGTGGTCGGGGTTGACCTCCGGGATGAGCAGCGGCACGTTCGGCGTCATGCGGAAGACGGACGTGTTGGTGACCACGGCGTAGCCGGCGGCGGCGAACTGTGGCTCCCACTCCTTCGCCTCGGGGGTGGGCAGCGCGGAAAAGACCACCGGCGGGTTGCCGGGGATGCCCAGGTCAAGGCCGGTGGGCTGGACGGTCAGAGCCGCGGTCCGCGCCGGGATGCGTCCCGGCATGAGCCAATTCGTCCCCTCGGCATAGGGGCGGCCGACGGTGCGATCCGACCCGGTCACCGCCACCACCTCGAACCACGGGTGGTCGGCCAGCAGTTGCACAAACCGCTGCCCCACCGTGCCTGTCGCGCCCAATACACCCACCGGAATCTTGTTCATCGTCCTTTGCTCCATTCTACGCCATCGCGCAAGGCCCTATTGGCTCCTTTGCGCCTGCGCGTCTTTGCGTTGAAATAAAAAACGCCGTCGCCCACATGGGGCGACGGCGTCGCGGTTCCACCCAAGTTCCAGCGGATGCCAGCGCATCCGCCGCTCGTTTTGGCCGTTAACGGGGCCAGCCGGATTCCCTTACCGGCGGAGGGCCGCGTTCGGGGAACCACTCCCGGGGGGTTTTGGCCCTGGTGTCGCGGGTGGGGCTTTCAGCCGGCGGCCATCCACCTCTCTGTCGCGCCACGCTCGGGTTACTCGTCCCGGTCAACGTGTTATGTCAACGTGTTGTTGACTATCGATTGGATTGAATTATAAGAGGGGCAGGGGGCATGTCAAGAGCCAGCAAAAAAGCCGGGAACCTCAGCGTTCCCGGCTCAGTGCCCTGGAGAGGACTCGAACCTCCACGTCCAAAGGACATAGGCCCTCAACCTACCGCGTATGCCAATTCCGCCACCAGGGCAAGACAAAGCGTATTATAGCCTTACCCAGTGGCGAGTGTCAAACGGCCCCGGCAGCGAGAAATCAATGCCCCGACCGGCAGACGTTATCGCCTTCGGGCGCTGGCTCTTCTCCCATGTTTTCACGGCCGATTCATGTTATTATGCAGGACAAAGGGTTGCGCGCGGCCGGACCAGTGGTCGCTCGCGCCAAGTTGAGAGGAAAGCGATATGTCAAAGGTAAGGAGTCCTAAAGCGTGGTATCTAGTGGGCGCTGGCGCGGTGGCGCTGGTGGCCGACGGCGTGCGCCGGCTCATCAAGCGCCGGCGCGCTCAGGGCGAGATGCTGCCGGGCGACAGCCGGTCATTTACCGACATCCCGGTTGAGGCCCCGGCCGCCCCGAAGGCCAAGGCGGCCGCCGCACCTGTCGTCACCGAAAGCGCCCCGGATGACCTGACCGTCATTAACGGCATTGGCCCCGTCTACGCTCAGCGCCTGAACGAAGCCGGTTACAGGACGTTCGCCGACATCGCCATGGCCGACGCTGAAGCGCTGGGGGCGGTCACCAAAGCGACGCGCATGGCGAACCCTGAAGAGTGGATCGCCGAAGCGAAAAGCCGCCTCTAAAGCAACAGGGCTGCGTCCGCCGCAGCCCTGTCTTAAGCTCTCGCCTCACCCGCCGGGAGCGGGGTGAGGCGCATTCGCCCGCCACCACGCGACGAGTTCGTCCAGGTCGGGCTGGTCGCCAGCATGCTTGCCATAATAGGCGAAGCGGACGATGCTCTCCTGGTCAATGATGAACGTCCCCGGTAGCCGCTGCTGATCGCCGGTGGCTTTGCCCTGCACGTGGCCGCGCGAGGCGGCGCGCGCGCCGGCTTTCAGAGCATCCGGGGCGACCATCCGCAGAATATTGCCACGTTCGATTCCGAAGGCCTCATACACGTCCGGCGTCTCATTCGTCACGCAGGTAACGCCCGGCGCCAGCTTACCGCCGAAGTGGCGCGCGTGCTTCGGTTCGCCCAAGCCAACGGCCACAATACGCAGCCCCGCCGCCTCAATTTCTGCCCGGTGCAGCTCCAACTGAGCTAGCCATTCGCGGCAGTGAATTCAGCCGAAGTGGCGCAGGAAAGTGAGCAGGATGGGATTGTCCCGCCAGTAGGTTGCCAGTTCAACCGGCAGTTCATCAACATTGAGACAGATGCCACCCGGCGCGCGGTCGCCGGGACTCAACTTTCTGAGCTTCGCCATGAGAGACTCCCTTGAAAACCAAACAAAACAGTGACAGATAGGCTCGATATACCCGGAGTATACCGCTAAACACCTTCATTTGTCAATGTTTTGTTCATGTTCAGGGGCCAGCACTTCGCAGCCTGGTCGCAACGTATGAGCCCGGACGGGCGTGGCCGCAGGCAAGTCGCGCATGGCCCACAAGGCAACCAGGTCGCTGGCGGCGACGACCAGCATCCAGACTGCCCAGATGACCAGCAGCCAGGAGCCGGCGACAACGGCGACCACCCCCGGCAGTAAGCCCAGCAACAGTGCGGGCAGAACGAGAACGCCCCGGAAGGCGCGCGCGCTAACCGGCCGCTCGCACCGCGCCCGGAGGGCGAACCCCGCGCCGCCCGGCCCCAGGCGCACCGAGCCACGCGGCGCGCGGCCGAACAGGTAATACCCGGCGACGTGAACCGCTTCGTGGAGCAACAGCCCGGCCAGCAGCAAAGCCAGGACGCCCAGCAGCGCCGCTACCGGCCGGCCCGCGGGCAATCGCGGCGGGGCCAGGCCCCAACGCAACTGGAAGGGGATGAATAGCCCGATCATAGCCAGCGGCACGACGGCGAAGGAGGCCATCATGGCCACCGGCGGCGAGACGGTGCGTTCGTCCACGATCCGCGGCGCGGGAACTGCCTCGTCGGTCGTTGCGGGCGCGTCGCACTCCTCCGGCGTTTCCTCATCGGCTCCCGCGCCTGGCTCGTCGAAGAGCGCGCGGTTAAAAAAACTGACAAGCATGCGGCCGTAGGCTTCGGGTTCGGCCCACCAGCCGGCGGCGTGGGTCGCGTTTGGAATCTGCCACAACTGCTTGGGCTGGGCGGCGGCGTCGTAGAAGTGGCGCGTCAGCCGCTGTTCGGCCCCCCGGCCGGTGCTGATAAAAAGGACCGGCCGCCCGGCCAGGCGCGCCAGGGCCGCCAGGTTGGAAAGCGGCCGCGGGCTGCGCGTCAGCCAGTCGATGGCCGCCTGATAGTAGCGTTCCTGCGGGTAATACCACAACTGGTCGAGCAGGCCGCGCGGCGGCGGCAGGTCGTCGACGGTACCCAGGATTGGCCCATCGGCAGCCAGGGCGCGGACAAAGGCGTGGCTGGCCGCTGCCTGGAGGGCAAGCATGCCGCCGACGGAGACGCCAGCGATGCCGATCCGGCCTGGCGCGTCGCGGCGTCGCACGAGCCAGTTAATCGCCGCCCGCGCGTCCTCCACCGCCGCGGAGCCGCGGACGAAGCGCCGGCCGCCGCTGTCGCCGTGGGCGCGCAGGTCGAACATCAGCACGCCGTAGCCGGCCCGGGACAGCGCCTCGGCGTGATAGGCGACGGCCAACCGGTTGCCGCCGTGGCCGTGGAGCAGGACGACGGCCGCGCCGTTGCGCGAGGGAATGTACCAGCCCGCCAGGCGCGTTCCGTCGGCGCTGGTGAAGCTGACCTCTTCGTAGGGCGCGTCCCAATCGGCCGGGGTGCGATATGTCACGCGCAGTCGGGGCGGCCGCGCGAACCCCCAGGCGAGCAGCAGCGGCCGCAAGAGCACCTGTAGAACGATGACCGCCACAGCGAGTTGGACGAGAACCATGGAAGCAATTGTAGTTGAGCAACCGGGAAATAGGAATGAAGAAGGGCGAGTGGATAGCGGGGACGAGATTGGCTGGCAATGGCCAGATACGCTCCCCTGCCCGCCGCGCGGCCTTGCTCCCTGGCGGCGCATTGGCTACACTCCAACGAGCATGGGGAGCCGAAAATGCGCCGCGGCCTGTCGCCGGCGTATTTGCGTGCCAGAGAGTAAACAGATACCATGCGGCCCAAATTTCTGGAGGAGTAAGGGATAAGCGATGTTCGAACTCAATGGGGTCTATCGAAATCGCATCGGTGAATATACCGTGCTAACACTCAACGGCCCGCGGATGACCGTTCGCTATGCCGATGGCGCGGAAGCCGAACTGAACGTCAACATCCAGGCCCGTATCTGGGAGAACATCGTGGCCGAGCAGGAGGCGCGCGCCGCCAGCAGCCGGCACTTGCGCAGTTCGAACAAGGACACGACCCACTACATCAAGGCCGTCAGCCTGCCGCCCGGTGAGGAACTTGCCTTTCCCGGCTGGCAGGAGCGAGTTGTCATGGTACCCACGCCGGAGCTGGCCCAGCGCGTCAAGCCCGGCGACCGGTTCATCTACTACGCTGTCGAGGCGCAGACCTTCTTTGCCGTCGTCACCATCACCGGGGATGCCTTTGAGGCTGATCCGAAGCAGTATACGTTCACGACCGAAGCGGACAAGGTGTGGTTCTTCCCCACCGACGTCGACGCCGCCTCGGCCGATCTGGAGCACGGCGTCACCGCCGATTCCATCGAACTGGAAAGTTACCCCGATTTCCGCAAGCTCCACATCGAGCCGGAAGCCTTCTACCGCATCAGCGAGGACGACTTCGAGTTGCTGGCCGAGGCGCTGACCGAGATCACCGAGGACGAGGAAGAGGAGACCGAGGAGTTCGAGGAGTACGAAGAGGACGAGGTCGAGTAAGCCCATGTCCGAGAACATCCTGGTCTGCGTGGCATGGCCCTACGCCAACTCCGACATCCATCAGGGGAACGTCACCGGCTCCTATCTGCCGGCCGACATCTACGCGCGCTTCCACCGCCTGCGCGGTAATCGCGTCCTGATGGTGTCCGGCTCGGATAGCCACGGCACGCCGGTGACTGTCAAAGCCGAGCAGATGGGGCAGACAGCCCTGGAGGTGTTCGAGCACTACCACGGCCGCTTCCTGGCGCTTTTCCAGCGCCTGGGTCTGAGCTACGACCTGTTTACCCACACCCACACCGAAAACCATTTTCAGGTGTCGCAGGACATCTTCCGCCAGCTGCTGAAGAACGAGTACCTTTATCGCAAGGTGACGCCGCAGATGTACTCGCCGGAGGCGGGCAAGTTCCTGCCCGACCGCTACATCGAGGGCACGTGCCCCGTCTGCGGCTACACCGGCGCGCGCGGCGACCAGTGCGACAACTGCAACACGCTGTTCGAGAGCGCCGCGCAACTCATCAACCCGCGCAGCAAGCAAGACCAGAGCAAGCTGGAACTCCGCGACACGGAGCATTACTTCCTCGACCTGCCGGCCATCGCCGAGGATGCGCTGTCGGCGTGGATTCACGACGACAAGGAGCACTGGCGGCCGCAGGTGCTCAACTTCGCCCGCAACTTCATCGACCAGGGGCTCATCGGCCGCGCTGTGACCCGCGACATGGACTGGGGCATCCCCGTGCCGGTGGAGGGCTTCGACAACAAGGTGCTCTACGTCTGGTTCGAGGCGGTCATCGGCTACCTTTCCGCGGCCGTGGAATGGGCGAAAAACGAGGGGGACGAGGATGCCTGGCGCGACTGGTGGCAGAACCCCGACGCGCGCACGGTCTACTTCATCGGCAAGGACAACATCCCCTTCCACACCGTCTTCTGGCCGGCCCAGTTGCTCGGCGCGCGCGGCCTCTACAGCGACAACCCCCACGCCACGCTCAACCTGCCCTACGACGTGCCCGCCAACGAGTTCATGAACATGGAGGGGCAAAAGATCAGCGGCAGCCGCAACTGGGGCGTATGGATGCTCGACGCCCTGGACCGCTACGATCCCGACCCGCTGCGCTACTACCTGACGACCAACATGCCGGAGAGCCGCGACAGCGACTGGACGTGGGCGGGCTTTCTGGAGCGCAACAACAACGAACTCGTCGCCAACTGGGGCAACCTGGTCAACCGCGTGCTGAATATGACCCGCCGCTACTTCGACGGGGTGGTGCCGGAGCCGGGCGAACTGACCGCGGCCGACGACGCCCTGCTGGCGGCGGTGGACGATGGCTTTGCCACGCTGGCTGAGTTCTACGACGGCTGCAAGTTCCGCGCCGCTGTGCAGGAAGTGCTGCGCCTCTCGACCCTGGTCAACCAGTACCTCGAAGAGACGAGCCCGTGGACGGCGGTCAAAAGAGACCGCGACGCCGCCGGGCGGGCGCTCTACGTCGCCTTGCAAGCCCTCAGCGGCCTGAAGGTGCTGTGGGCTCCGGTGCTGCCCTTCACGAGCCAGCAATTGCACGAGATGCTGGGCGAGGACGGGACGCTCTTCGGTGAGCAGGTCGTGCGCCACTACCACGAGGCGACGCGCGCCCATTACGCGCTGACTTACGATGGGGCGACGGCCGTCGGCCGCTGGGAGCGCGCCTACGTCCCCGCCGGCCGTCAGCTCCCCCCGCCCCAACCGCTCTTCAAGAAGCTGGAGCCGGAGCAGATCGAGCAGGAGCGCGCTCGTCTGGGCCCAAGACCAAGTGTTCAGTAGACGGTGGTCAGTGTTCAGTCAAGAGCACTGAACACTGACCACTGGACACTGAATACTGCTTACTGACCACTAACTCATATGGCCGATAACAAAGTCATCTACTCCATGATCGGCGTGGGCAAGATCGTCCCGCCGAACCGCGTGATCCTGCGCGACATCTCCCTATCCTACTTCCACGGCGCGAAGATCGGCGTGCTGGGCCTCAACGGCGCGGGCAAGAGCACCCTGCTGCGCATCATGGCCGGCGTCGATAAGGAGTTCAACGGCGAAACCATCCTCTCCCCCGGCTACACGATCGGCTACCTGGAGCAGGAGCCGCTGCTGGACGAGACGCGCACTGTCCGCGCCGTGGTCGAGGAAGGGGCGCAGGAGGTCGTCGACGCGCTGGCCGAGTTCGACGCCATTAACGCCCGCTTCGGCGAAGACCTGTCGCCGGAGGAGATGGACAAGCTGATCGAGCAGCAGGGCAAGCTCCAGGACAAGCTCGACCACATGGATGCCTGGAACCTCGACAGCCGGCTGGAACTGGCGATGGACGCGCTCAACTGCCCGCCGGGCGACACGCCGGTGTCGGTGCTGTCCGGCGGCGAGCGGCGGCGCGTGGCGCTGGTGCGCTTGCTGCTGAAGCAACCCGACATCCTGCTGCTCGACGAACCGACCAACCACCTCGACGCCGAATCGGTCGCCTGGCTGGAGAAGCACTTGCAGAGCTACCCTGGCACGGTCATCGCCGTCACCCACGACCGCTACTTCCTCGACAACGTCGCCGGCTGGATTCTGGAGCTCGACCGCGGCTACGGCATCCCGTGGAAGGGCAACTACTCGTCGTGGCTGGAGCAGAAGCAGGCGCGGCTGGCGCGCGAGGAGCGGTCAGAAGCGCAACGCATGAAGACGCTGGAGCGCGAACTGGAGTGGATCCACGCCTCGCCCCGCGGCCGCACGGTCAAATCCAAGGCGCGCGTCAACAACTACAACGAGCTCCTGGAGCAGGCCGGCGAGAAGGCCCGCGAGGAACTGGAGATCTACGTCCCGCCGGGTCCGCGGCTGGGCGACATCGTCATACGCGCCGAGAAGGTGGACAAGGGCTTCGGCGACCGGCTGCTGGTGGATGACATGACCTTCGACGTGCCGCCGGGGGCCATCGTCGGCGTCATCGGCCCCAACGGCGCGGGCAAGACGACCCTCTTCCGTATGATCGTCGGCCAGGAAG